>JBDRFQ010000437.1:0-7013 GCA_043818685.1 Candidatus Eiseniibacteriota bacterium | reverse complement strand
GTCGCGAGGGTGCGGAGCTAGGGGCCGAGAGGCCGACCTGGGCGAGGCGCTCCCGGAAACGTAGCCCCAGAGCTACGTTGAGGAAGCGGCGACGGAAGGGAGGCCTCGTAGGCCGCGATACGCAGCCGCAGTAGAAAACGCGTGCGGAATCCAGGCTACTGTATGTAGCCGAGCTCGCGGAGGGCGCGCATCGTCTCTTCGTCGACCTCGTCCTTGAAGGTCGAGCCGCTCTTCTCCTCCGCGATCCAGCCGAGAAGAAGGGCCTTCAGCGAGTCGGCGCGCGCCGGGTTCTCGGCGGCGATATTGTTCGTTTCGCGAGGATCGCTCGTTAAATCGTACAGCTCGAAACGATCTCCCTCCGGCTCCGGGATGAGGATCAGCTTGGAGCCGCCCGCCCGAACCATGCGCCAGCGCCCCGCGTCCCCCTCGACCGTCCAGCGCGGGTTCTCCTCCTCGAGGTTCCCGACGACCGTCCTCCCGTTCTCGCCGAAGACGGCGGAGGGAGGGCCGTCCTTCCCTCCCCGGAGGAGGGGCGCGAGGCTCCTCCCCTCCAGCCCCTCCGGAACCGGCGCCCCGGCGAGGTCGAGGATCGTCGGCATGACGTCGAGCCCGCTCGCGGTCTGCGAGATCTTCGTGCCCGGGGGGACCTCCGGAGGGTAGGAGACGGCGAGCGGGATCATCATGGCGGGATCGTAGAGGAAGTGCGTGTGGGCGAAGTAGAGCCCGTGCTCGCCGAGGCTCTCCCCGTGGTCCGCGGTGATCACGGCGATCGTCCGCCGGAGCAGGTCCGTCTCCTCGAGCCTGCCCAGAACCCTCGCGACCTGATCGTCGGTGAAGCGGACCTCCCCGTCGTACAGATCGACGTTCTTCAAGACCCTCTCCTCGGTGAGCGTGAGATCGAAGATCCGCCTCCTCCCGTCGGGCCACTGGAGATCGGTGAGCGAGTCCACCCCGGTGCCGGAGTCGAACGCCCGGGCGTACTCCTCGGGCGGGACGTACGGGAAGTGGGGGTCGAGGTAGTGGAGCCAGAGAAAGAACGGGGTCCGCGGCTCCGATCGGAGCCAGCGGAGCGCGCGCTCGGTGACCGCGTCCGCGCAAAGGCTCCGCGCCGGCCTCCGGATCCCGAGGCGCCAGAGCGCGTGCCCGAGCAGGGTCACATCGAAACGGATCGGCGATCCGACCCTCTCGAAGAGGCGGAACCCCTGGCCGAACCCCCACTCGGGGACGAGAAGCCCGTGCGAGGAGAAGGCGGCGGTCAGGTAGCCCTCCCCTCGGAGGACCTCGGCGAGCGTGACGTGCCGGTCGGCGAGGAGGTTCGGGTGGTTCCGTACCCCGTGCGTGTGCGGATAGAGCCCGGTGATGAGGCTCGCCGTCGAGGGCTGGGTGAAGGGGGTCGCCGCGACCACGTTCGTGAGGAGCGCCCCCCCGCCCGCGAGCCGGTCGAAGGCGGGGGAGGTCTCGCGCGGGTACCCGTATGCAGAGAGGTGGTCGCTCCGAAGCGTGTCGATCGTCACGAGCAGAACGTTCGGCCGGTCCTCCGAGGCGCGGCGAACGAGCGCCTCTCCGATCCCGCCGATCGCGATCGCGAGGAGGGCGAGCGCGAGGGAGGGGAAGGCGAGAAGGCCGGTCCTCCCCCGGAGACCCGGGCGACGAGAGGCGCGCAAGGCGAGCAGGGCGAGAAGGAGGGCGGCAAGGACGATTCCCCCCTCCGCCGCCCACGTGGCCGGATGCCGCATCGGGGGGAGATAGAGGCGCTTGACCCAGTACCCCGCGGGCAGAAAGAGAAGGAGGAAGAGCGATGCGGCGGTCGCGACGCCCCGAACGCCATTGCTCCCCGCGCCGCCCTCTCTCCCGCCCCGGATCCGGGGGCCGAGGAGAAGGAAGGCGATTCCGAAAGCGGCCACGCCGAGGGCCCCGTAGAGAATCGCGGTTCGGAGCGTCTCGGCCGCCCATCCGAGGGGGCTCGGGTACCAGGCCGGATGGAGAAGACGGAGGATGAACCCCTCGACGATGCCGGCCGAGGCGAGTCCGGCGAAGCCGGCGGCCGCCGCGAACCGCGCGTCATCCAACGAGCGTTTCACCGATCGTCCTCCCTCACCCCGCCGGAACGGGGCGTCCTCACGGGGCGGGCCTTTTCGCTCCGGCCGCCCATGATAGCACCCCCGGGCCCCGGTGTCCGGGTCCGGGCCGCCCCCCCCGGACGGGGGAGCCGGATCGGCCCCGTTGCACTATAGTGGATATCGGTCGCCGGGCGGTCCCTCTTGCGGCCCGCCCGGATCTTCCGCGCGAGGAGGCGAATTCGCTTGACACCGAAGCGGGGAAAACCCTATCGTGCCGATGGTTGCGCCAGCCGTTCAGGCACCCAAGACACCGCCTCAGGCTCCGGCCAAGGAGTTGCCATGACACGGAAGCAGTGGACCCTGACGTTGTCGCTGACAATTCCCCTTTTTCTTCTATCCTGCATGGCGAACCCCCACTTCGTAGGGGGCAAGAACTACGTCAACCAGCAGGTCTGGGACAAGGCTGCGGCCGAGCTCGAGATCGCGGTCCAGCAGCAGCCGAGCAACGCGGAGGCCTGGTACAACCTCGGGATCGCCAGCGGGGAGCTCGGGCGGAAGGAGGGGACCGAGGAGCACTTCCGCAGAGCGGGCGAAGCGTTCGCCCGAACGAGGGAGCTGTCGGACAAGTTCGACGCCGAGGCAGACCAGAAGGTGCAGTACTTCTGGGAGGACCTCGCCGCGCGCGGCCAGGACCTCGAGGCCGGCGGGCGCTACGAAGAGGCGGCGAGACGGTTCGAGAACGGCCTCCTCCTCAAGCCGGAGCACGTTGCGAGCTACAGCTATCTCGCCCAGCTCTATTCGAAGATGGGCGATGTGGAGCGCGCGGCGGCGAAGTACGAGGCCGCCCTGGAGCTCAGGCCGGACAACGACACGACGATCACGAACTACGCGAAGTTCCTCGAGGACAGCGGGCTCGAGGATCGGGCGATCCCGCTCTTCGAGAGGCTTCTCGAGTCGCGTCCGGAGGACGAGAACATCCTCTACCATCTCGCGGATCTCTACTGGAAGACGGGGGAGCAGGCGAAGGCGATCGAGATTTTCACGAGGATGAAGGACCCGACGGTCCTCATGAACCTCGGGTACGACGCGGATGCCGCTGAAGACTACGAGGAATCGCTCCGATACTATGAGATGGCGAGGGACGTCGCCGAGCACGGGTCCGATGCTTACTTCGACGCGTTCTACAACGCCATCGTCGCTGCGTACAAGCAGCAGAACTACGACAAGGCGATCGAGCTCGGGGAGAAGCTCGTGGAAGAGAGGCCCGACGATCCCCGGAACTGGCGGATTCTCGGCAACAGCTACGCGCGCGCGCGGATGGGCGAGAAGTCGCTGAGGGCGTTCGAGAGGGCCCAGGAGCTCGAGGGGAAGAGGTAGCCGCAGGCCCCGGGCCCGGTCCCCCCAGGGGCTATTCCCCTTGACAGGCGGAGGGAACTGGAATAGACTGAAGGCGATCGTTGGGAACCGAGCACCCCCTACGGGTCTCCCTGACAGACTCAGAATCATCTCCGACGAGCAAGACATCGAACGAACAAAGCATGCGTTGGGCATGATCTCCTTCGGCAAACCGGCGCGTCTCCCGGATCTTCAGTGAGGGGGAAGCGAGTCCGGGGCTCGGCACGGCCCGTGTCTTCCTGATCAAGAGAGGTGTATCCGTGGATCTGGCCGAACTGAAAACCAAGACGATTCCAGAGCTGCAAACCGTCGCGCAGGAGCTGAACCTGACCGGCGTGAGCGGCCTCCGGAAGCAGGAGCTCATCTTCCGAATACTGGGCGCCCAGACCGAAAAGAACGGGCTGATTTTCGGCCAGGGCGTTCTGGAGATCCTGCCGGAGGGGTACGGTTTCCTGCGTTCACCGGAGTACAACTACCTACCGAGTCCGGACGACATCTACGTATCTCCTTCACAGATCAAGCGATTCGACCTGCGCACCGGGGACACCGTTTCGGGGCAGGTCCGCCCGCCGAAGGAGAGCGAGCGGTACTTCGCCCTTCTCCGAGTCGAAGCGATCAACATGGAGAACCCGGAGGTGGCGAGGCAGAAGACGCTGTTCGACAACCTCACGCCCCTCTACCCGAACGAGCGCATCCCCCTCGAGCACGACCCGAAGGAGATCTCCACGCGAATCGTCGATCTGCTCTCGCCGATCGGCCGCGGCCAGCGCGGGCTCATCGTCTCCCCGCCGAAGAGCGGCAAGACGATCCTCCTCCAGCAGATCGCGAACGCGATGACGTCGAACGCCCCTGACATCATCCTCATCGTGCTTCTCATCGACGAGAGGCCGGAGGAGGTGACCGACATGGAGCGCTCGGTGAAGGGCGAGGTGATCAGCTCGACCTTCGACGAGCCGGCCCAGAGGCACGTGCAGGTCGCCGAGATGGTGATCGAGAAGGCGAAGAGGCTCGTCGAGCACGGGCGCCACGTGGTGATCCTGCTCGACTCGATCACCCGGCTCGCCCGCGCGCACAACACGGTCGTTCCTCACAGCGGGAAGATCCTTTCCGGCGGCGTCGACTCGAACGCCCTCCAGAGGCCGAAGCGCTTCTTCGGCGCGGCCCGGAACATCGAGAACGGCGGGAGCCTCACGATCATCGCCACGGCCCTCATCGACACGGGGAGCCGGATGGACGAGGTGATCTTCGAGGAGTTCAAGGGGACGGGGAACATGGAGCTCGTCCTCGACCGGAAGCTCGCCGACCGGCGGATCTTCCCGGCGATCGACCTGAACAAGTCCGGCACGCGGAAAGAGGAGCTCTTGATGAAGCCGGACGTCCTGAACCGCGTGTGGATTCTCCGGAAGTTCCTCTCCGAGAGAAACTCGATCGAGGCGATGGAGTTCCTCGTCGAGAAGATCATCAAGACGAAATCGAACAAGCAGTTCCTCGAATCGATGAACCAATAACGGGGAGTCCCCCGGACGCGGGCGTTCGGCGCCCGAAGGATGGAGCGATGCGACAGGGTATACATCCCGAGTACCACGAGACGGCGATCACCTGCGTGTGCGGAAACCGGATCCAGACCGGTTCGACGGTCAAGGACCTTCGGGTCGAGATCTGCTCGGCCTGCCATCCCTTCTTCACCGGGAGGCAGAAGCTCGTCGACACGGCCGGCCGGGTCGAGCGCTTCCGCAGGAAGTACAAAATGCAGGAGCCCAAGGAGGAAGAGACCGCGAAGTAGCGGACTCGAGCGTTCGTCGCCGGCCGGGGGCTTTCACGCCTCCGGCCGGCGCGCGTTTCGGGAGCGGGCGCCACCCGGCGGGACACGCCGTCCGCCGGCCCGGCGGCCGACCGGCTCGATCCTCCGTGAGGATGAGGGTTTGAAATTGGACGAGAGAAACACCTGCGCGGGCCGGTCCGACCGCCTCGGCAAGACGATGTTCAACAAGATCGGCGGCCAGGCGGTCATCGAGGGGGTCATGATGCGCGCCCCGGGGGCGGTGGCGACCGCCGTGCGCCGCCCGGACGGCACGATCGCGGTCCGGAGGCGCGATTTCCGTTCGGTGACCGAGAAGTTCCGCCTCTTCCGGCTCCCTGTCGTTAGGGGGGCGGTCGCGCTCATCGAGTCGCTCGCGCTCGGAATGGGGGCGCTCCTCTACTCGGCCGAAGAGGCGGCGGGGGAGGCGAAGGAGAAGAGCCCGGAGGAGCACGCGGAAAGCGCGCCCGAGAAGACGAGGTGGTTCCTCTGGCTCGTTCTCGCCGGGTCGCTCCTCCTCGGAATCGGCTTCTTCTTCTACCTCCCGCTCCTCCTCACCGAGTGGACCGGCGTCCGCGGCGGCATCGCCTTCAACCTCGTCGACGGCCTCATCCGCCTCGTCTTCCTCTTCGCGTACGTGAAGGCGATCAGCCTCTGGGGGGAGATCCAGCGGGTCCTCGCGTATCACGGGGCGGAGCACAAGTCGATCTTCAACCTCGAATCGGGCCGGGATCTTTCCGTCGAGAACGCGCAGGGCTTCACCACGCTTCATCCCCGGTGCGGGACGAGCTTCCTCCTCATCGTCATGGTCGTCAGCGTTCTCGTGTTCTGCCTCCTCGGAAGGCCGGACTCGGTCCAGGACCGCCTCGTTCGCCTCGCCTTTCTCCCTCTCATCGCGGGGGTCTCTTACGAGCTTCTGAAGGTCTCGGGCAAATGGGCGGACCGGCCGTGGATGGCCCCGCTCGTCCGGCCCGGCCTCTACCTACAGACGATGACGACCAGGGAGCCGTCCGGCGATCAGGTCGAAGTCGCCCTGGCGGCGCTCCGTGCGGCGCTCGGCGACCGCCTCGAGGACCGGGAGGAGCTGCTCAAACATGTTGGATAAGCTGGCCGAGGTGAAGAAGAAGTACGAGGAGCTCACCTCCGCGCTCGCCGACCCTGAGGTCATGGGGCGCCCGAAGCGCCTCGCCGAGATCGGGAGGGAGAGGGGGCGTCTCGAGTCGATCCTCCGCGCGGGGGAGCGCTACGCGCGGCTTCTCCGGCAGCGGGACGAGGCGGAGGACCTCCTGAGGGACGGGAAGGACCGGGAGCTCGCGGAGCTGGCCCGGACTGACCTCGAGGAGGCGGAGCGGGATCTCCCGGCCGCGGAGGCGGAGTTCAGGAGGTTCCTTCTTCCCCAGGACGCGCGCGACCACCGGGACGTGATCGTCGAGATCCGCGCCGGGACGGGCGGGAACGAGGCGTCCCTCTTCGCCGCCGACCTCTACCGGATGTACGTCCGGTACACGGAGACGAAGGGGTGGAAGCACCAGGTGCTCGACTCGAGCCCGACCGAGCTCGGCGGCTTCAAGGAGATCATCTTCGGGGTCGAGGGGGAGGAGGCTTACCGCCACCTCAAGTTCGAGAGCGGCGTGCACCGAGTCCAGCGGGTTCCCGAGACCGAGGCGAGCGGCCGCATCCACACCTCCGCCGCGACGGTGGCGATCCTCCCCGAGGCGGACGAGGTCGAGGTGGAGATCGACCCGGGCGATCTCCGCATC
>JBDRFQ010000436.1:0-14582 GCA_043818685.1 Candidatus Eiseniibacteriota bacterium | reverse complement strand
CCGGCGCCGTTCGATGACCTAGAGGGGAACGATCGGAAGGCCCCTCGGATCAAGGGGGAGAGAAGTGAACATCAAACGTCGAGACATCCGCGATGTCACCGTCCTGGAGCTTTCCGGCAAGCTGATGGGAGGGGAGGACGCGGCGACCTTCCAGAACCTGGTCAAGCAGCTTCTCGCCGACGGCCGGAAGAAGATCCTCCTCAACCTCGGGAACCTCTCCTGGATCAACTCGACCGGCCTCGGGATCCTGATCTCCGGGTACACGTCGGTCAAGAACGGAGGCGGCGTCCTCAAGCTCGCGAGCGTGGCCGAGCGGATCGAGTCCGTGCTCATGATCACCAAGCTCTCGACGGTGTTCGAAACGTACCCGACCGAGGATGAGGCCCTGGTCACGTTCGGCGGCGAGTAGGTCTCATGGCTGCTTCCGACGAGTGGGAGAAGGTCGAGCTCGTCATCCCGAGCATGCTCGAGTACCTCTCCCTGGCGAACGCCGTGGCGGAGGAGTTCTGCGATCGTCTCGGGGTCGAACGGGAACTGAAGGACGCGATCGGGAGTTCCGTGATCGAGGCGTGCACGAACGCGATCGAGCACGGCAACAAGAGCGACAAGGAGAAGCGCGTCCACATCCTGTTCCGCTCGAAGCCGGAGAGGCTCGAGATCGAGGTCGCCGATCAGGGAGAGGGTTTCAACCCCGATTCCGTCGCCGACCCGCGGTCTCCGGAGAACCTCATGCGCGAAAGAGGGCGGGGGATCTTCATCCTAAGAACTCTCATGGACGAGGTTCGCTTCCGGATCGAGCCGTCCCGGGGGACGACCGTCTCCATGGTCAAGAACCTCGGGCCCGCCGCGCGCGTGAAGGAGAGCTGAGCGCGCGGCTTCCGCACGAGGCCCGGGGGATGCGGCCCGCCCTCTCGGCGCGGCCGCCCGCACGCCCCTCCCAGGGTGCGAAATGAACTGGACGATAGTCGGCGCTTCTCTCTATCTCGCCTGCGGGAGCGCCGTCCTCCTTTTCGGCATCGTGATTCTGCGCGAAGCCCCCGGGGAGCGCCTCCGGCGCGTCGCCGCGGCGATGATGTTCTTCGGCGGTTTCGGGCCGCTGATCGGCGGGCTCGGGATGCTCCTCGAAGAGAGGGGCGGGGCGGCGTTCCTCGCGACCGATCTCGCCACGACGTTCGCCTACGTCTGGGAGCTCTTCTTCCCCTCGCTCCTCCTCTTCGCGCTCGTCTTCCCCCGCGAGCATCCGTTCCTCGCCCGCCACAGGCAGCTTCCCTGGCTTCTCTACTTCCCGTACGCGTTCCACCTCGCCTTCCTCCTCTCCCTCGCGAGGATCGGTCCCTCCCTCGCCGCGTTCGACCCGTCCGCCCCCTTCGGGCTCGGCGGGAGCCTCGGCGAGTTCCTCCGGCTGGCGATCGGGCTCGGCGCGCTGGCGCTTCGGCTCCTCGCCCGCTTTCACATCCGGTTCTTCTCGTTCGTCGATCTCATCGCGGTCACTCTCGCGATCCTCCTTCTCGCCCGTTCCCTCGGCGAGAGCCGCGCCCCGAAGATCCGCCGGCAGCTCCGCCCGGTCCTCTTCGGCCTCGGGAGCTGCGTCGGCCTTTACGCGCTCGCCGTCCCGCTCCCGAACCTCCTCTCCGTCACGCTTCCCCATTCGGCCCGCATGATCCTCCTCACCGGGGCGCTCCTCGTCGGCACCGGCGCGATCGGCTTCGCCATCGTCCGCACGAGCTTCCTCGATGTGGGAACGGTCTTCCGGCGGGCGATCCTCTTCTCGGCGACGTTCGGAACGCTCGTGACCGGCTTCGTCCTGCTCGCCCGGCAGATGGACCGCGTCCTCACCGCGCAGGTCGGAACGGAGATCCCCTTCTTTCAGGTCTTGTTCGTCCTCCTCGCGGTCGTCTTCTTCCATCCGATCCTCGGCCGGATCGAGGGAGCAGCCGACCGGGTGCTCGCCGGGGAGCGCGTTGCGCACCGCGGGATGCTCCGGGATCTCGGACGCGAGATAACGGCGGCCTTCGATCTCTCCTCCATCTCGACCAAGACCGTTCGATCGCTCCGGGACATCCTCGCCGTGGACGCCGTGCGTCTGTTCCTCCGGGATCGGAGCGGGGAGCGTTTCACGGACCGGGGGTCGAGCGGTGGAGATCCGTTCGACCTCGAGGCGGGCCACCCGGTCGCGCGCGCCGTTTCCGGCCTCCTCGACCCGGTCGCGGCGCGCGATCTCGCCGAAGAACCCGCCTCCGCGGAGGAGAGGGAAGAGATGAGGGTCGCCCTCCGGCGCCTCCAGGCGGAGATCGTCGTCCCCGTTCATCTTCCCGAGGGGGAGGAAGCGCTCGGCTTTTTGACGCTCGGCCCGAAGATCACCGGGGCGCGCTTCAACGCAGAGGATGTCGGCCTTCTTTCGATGCTGGCGACCCAGCTCGGGTTCGCGGCGCGGAACGCGCGCCTCCATGAGGAGGCGGTGGAGCGGCGCCTCGTGGACGAGGAGATCGCCCTCGCGCGCTCCGTACAGGAGTCGATCGTGCCCAGGAGGAGCCCGCGCCTCGACGGAATCGACGTCGCCGCGGTCAACGTCCCGAGCCGGCAGGTCGGGGGGGACTACTACGACCTGATCCCGATGGAACAGGGAGAGCTCGGGATCGCGATCGGGGACGTTTCGGGAAAGGGGATCCCGGCCGCGCTCCTCATGTCGATGCTGCACGCGGCGCTTCACGTGCAAATGAGCCGCGCGGCGCGCGCGGCGGACCTCATCGAACGCCTCAACCGGGTCCTCTGCCGGTCGACGGCGGTCGAGCAGTTCGCCACCTTCTTCTTCGGCGTCTACCGGAGGGAGGACGGCACCATCCGCTTCTGCAACGCCGGGCACAACAGCCCGTTCGTTCTTCGCGCGGACGGCGGGACGGAGAGCCTTTCGGAGGGGGGGCTCGTGCTCGGCTTCATGGAGGAGGCGCCGTACGGCGAGGGCGCGGTTCGCGTGGCGGAGGGGGATCTCGTCGTCTTCTACACGGACGGCGTGACGGAAGAGGCGCGCGAGGAGGAGGAGTACGGCGAGGGGCGGCTGATCGAAACGGTTTCGCGCTGCCGGACGCGGCAGGCGGGCGAGATCGTGGAGGCGGTACTCGAGGATGTCGCGCGCTTCGCCGGCCGGGACCGCTACGCGGACGACTTCACGCTGATCGTTCTCCGCAGGGGCGGGTGGGGGAGCGCGGGATGACGGGCGCGATCGTCTGGCGTTCGGTTTCAAAGACCTACGGCGCCCTTCCGGCGCTCGTCGATCTCGACCTCGCGATCGAAGAGGGAGAGGTGTTCGGGTTCCTCGGCCCGAACGGCGCGGGGAAGACGACGGCGATCCGGGTCGCGACCGGCCTCGTCCGGCCGGACCGCGGGGAGGTGCTCCTCGCGGGGGTCCCCTCCTCGAGGCCGGAGAGCCGCCGCCGTGTCGGCTACCTGCCGGAGGATCTCCTTTTCCCAGCGGGAATCCGCCTCGGGGAGTGGGTGCGCCTCCAGCTCGCGCTCCGCGGGGCGGAGGAATCGCGCGTCCCGGCCGCGGCCTCGCGCGCGGGCCTCTCGAACCGGATGGACGGAGAGCTCGTTTCGTTTTCGAAGGGGATGCGGCGGCGCGCGGGGCTTCTCCTCCTCCTCGCCCTCGACCCCGCGATCTGGCTTCTCGACGAACCGACCGCCGATCTCGACATCGCCGGGCGCGAGATGATCGAAAACGCGATCCTCGAAGCGAAGGGGAGGGGAGCGACGATCTTCCTCTCCTCGCACATCCTCTCCGAGGTGGAGCGCGTGTGCGACCGCGTCGGTGTGATCGAGAGGGGGAAGCTCGCGCGCACGGCGCGCCCGGCCGATCTCCTCCCCGCTCCCTTCCTCGTCGACCTGATTCTCGTGGAGCTTCCCCCGGAGGCGGCTCCTCTCCTCGGCGGCCGCCCCCACGTGATGAACCGCGACTCGCGCCGTCTCCGCGTCTTCGTCGGCGGGCGCGAGGAAGGCAACGATGTGGTCCGCCTCCTCGAGGAGAGGGGATATCCGCCGCGGGAGACGGTCTTCCGTCCCGCCTCCCTCAGGGACGCGCTCGGGGAGGTGGTCGCATGAGGGCGCTCGCCGCGGGCACGCTCCTCTCCTTCCGGCGCGGGAGGGGCTTCCCCTTCGCTGTTCTTCTCCTTCTCGGCGTGGCCGCCCTCTTCTGGATCACGCTCGAGGTGCGGGGGAGCTACCTCGTGAACGGGGTGCCGGTCTCGCTCGACGAGACCACCCGAGTCGCCCTCGCGATCGGCGTCGGGATCCGCGCGGTGAGCTTCCTCGTCATGCTCTTCCTTCTCTTCCACGGGGCGGGTCTCGTCCTCGCCGATGCCGAGTCGGGCCGGGCGGCGTTCGATCTCACCGCGCCCCTCTCCCGGCGGCGCTACCTTGCCGGGCGCTCGGCGGGCGTGCTCGTGCTCGTGGTTCTTTTTTGGGCGACGGCACTCGCGTTCTTCGAGCTGCTCCTCCTCGTCAAGTTCGGGAGCGTTCGGGCGGGGCTCCCGGCGGGGGCGGCGGTGATCCTCCTCGCGCAGCTCCTCTTCTTCGGTGTTCTTCTGCTCTTCCGGCTCTTCCTCGGAGGGAGCTGGGGGGCGATGGGGGCGCTTCTCGTCTGGATCGGGAGCGCGATCCTCTCGCTCGACGTTCTCGAGACCTCGCTCTTCGCGGTCTCCATCCCGGAGGAGGCGAGCCCCTGGTGGCTCCCGATGCTCCGTCCCTTCCTCGGCGGGGAGCCGATCGGATGGAAGGCGGACCTCGCGCGGGCGGTGGTTCGTTTCTTCCCGCCGATCGGCAACGTGCAGAGCGTGGGGGCCGATCTGGCGGCCGGCAAGCCGGTCTTCCCCTCCCTCGACTGGTGGTCCCTCCTCGCGGCGTTCCTCTGGGGGGGGATCGTGTGGGGCGCGTCCTTCCGCCTCTTCGAAAGGAGGGACTGGTAGCCGATGGGGGTCGTCCTCGGGATCGACTTCGGAGAGAAAAGGGTCGGTGTCGCGGTCAGCGATCCGGACGGGCTTCTCGCGTTCCCCCTCGCGCTCCTCGACGGGAGCGAGGAGAGGGCGCTCCTCGATGCGATCCGGTCCCTCGTGAGCGAGCGCGCCGCGGAGAGGGTCGTCGTCGGGCTCCCCCGCCTCCTCGACGGATCGGTCGGAGAGATGGCGAGGAGGGCGGAGCGCTTCGCGGGTCTTCTCCGGGACGTTCTCCCCGTTCCGGTGGAGACGTGGGACGAGCGCCTCACATCGGCGCAGGCGGAGCGGGTCCTCCGCGTCGCCGACGGGCGGGAGGGGGAGAAGGGGAACCGTCCGAGACGCCGCGCGGCAGGGAGGCGGCCGGCGGAGTCGAAGGAGGCGAAGGGGAGGATCGACCGCGTGGCTGCGGCGCTCATCCTCCAGTCGTATCTCGACCGGCGGCGCTCCGGGCGCCCCGAGGAGGAGTAATGCGGAGGCAACCTGTAGTCGCGGCGGCCGCCCTCGCGGCGCTTCTCGCCCTCTTCGGGGGCGCCGTCTACCGGTTCTACCAGGGCGAACCCCCCGCGGGGCGGGAGGCGGTGCGGGTGACGGTCCCGCCGGGAGCGAGCTTCCGGGAGATCGGCGAGATCTTGCGGAGGGAGGGGATCCTCGAGGAAACGCGCTGGCTCTCGCTCGTGGGGAGGATCGGGGGGGCGCACCGCAGAGTGCAGGCGGGGGTCTACCGGATCGTCCCGGGGACCCCGGGCGGACGGGTCCTCCGCCTGCTGCAAAGAGGCTCGAACGAGGTGATCCGGGTCACGATCCCGGAGGGGCTGAGGCTCGAAGAGGTCGCGCGGATCCTCTTCTCCGAGCTCGCGATCCGGGAGGAGGAGGTCCTCCGAATCGCGACCGACTCGGCCTTCGCCCGGAGCCTCGGCGCTCCCGGGCCGACGCTCGAGGGCTACCTCTTTCCCGACACGTACTTCTTCTTCCCGACCGAACAGGCCGAACAGGTTCTGGGGCGAATGGTTGAAGCATTCAGGGATCGTTTCTCCACCGCCGAGAAGGCGAGGGCCGCGGAGCTGGGTCTCTTGCCGCGGGAGGCGGTGACGCTCGCCTCCATCGTCGAGTCGGAGGCGGTCCTGCCGGAAGAGCAGCCCCGAATCGCCGCGGTCTACCACAACCGACTCCGCATCGGCTGGAGGCTCCAGGCGGACCCGACGGTGCAGTACGCGCTCGGAACGCGCGAGCCGCCCCTTCTCGCCGATCTCGAGGTCGAGTCGCCCTACAACACCTACAGGAACCCGGGCCTCCCGCCGGGGCCGATCTGCTCCCCGGGGGAGTCGTCGATCCGCGCCGCTCTCTACCCGACCGAGGGATCGGAGGATCTTTTCTTCGTCGCGGCGGGGGAGGGGGGGCGGCACGTCTTCTCCAGGACGGCGGAGGAACACGGCCGGGCGACGAGGAGGGCGCGGAGTCTCCGGGATTCTCCTTGACGGGGGGGCGAAGGGCCGCTGTAATCAAAGGGGTTCCCTGTTCCCCGGGAGAGGTATCGTCGTGGCGAAGGTGAAGAAAAGAGCGGTGAAGACGGCGAAGGCGGGGCGTCCGGCGCCGAAGGGGGAGGACGGGCTCGCCTTCGGGCGGAGGAACTACATCCTCTTCGCCACCGGGATTCTCGTCATTCTCCTCGGGTTCTTCCTTCTCAGCAGGAACTCGATCACGCTGGCCCCGATCCTCCTTGTCTCCGGCTACTGCGTGATCCTCCCGCTCGCGATCGCTCTAAAGTAGGCAAAAGCAATGGCTTGGCCTATCTCGACCTCTTCCGGGCGGATAGCTCAGCTGGTGAGAGCGCCTGCCTTACAAGCAGGAGGTCACAGGTTCGAATCCTGTTTCGCCCATGGATGGCCCGCGCGGGCTTCGTGCCACCCCCCCGGAAGAACGAGGCGATTGTCGTAATCCCTCGACTTTCCTGTGAAGACTGGAGTTAACGAGACAAACCCGTTGACTTCCCCGCCACCTTCTGGTAAAGTCTCCACCAGAGTCTCCGGTCGGTTGCCTGTCGGCTAACTCAAAGGGGGGCTGAGGATTTGCGGTTGACAGGCGGAAAAGGAGTTTGGTATAGTTAGTGTGCTACCACGATCGCGATTGAGTTCTCCCTTGCCTATACCCATCAGTGTGCCGAAAGGAGGTGTGGGGAAGCTTCATCTGGATAGGTCCTCGCGGCCCGGCCGCGGGCCCGGATCATAAAGGATCATAGAGGTGTGTGAGTCCCGGGGAGACCGGGAAGGAATGGACCGCTGAAACCAGAGTCCTGCAGGAGGTAGCAATGAAAAAAGGGTTGATGCTCGGACTGCTCGCGCTCTTCGTGTTCGGTCTGGCCGGCGTTACGTATGCCGGTCTTCCCTGCGCGGCGTATTGTAGCACCGTGATGGCCTTCCAGCGCGTGAGCGGCACCGGCCTTCCGTGCGTCACGTGCGACGCGGTTTGGAGCCCCGCCGGAACGTACGAGAAGGTGTGGATCCGCGTGACCGTTCGCGACTGCCTCTCGGCCCCCGTCCCCACGTGCGACGTGCGGCTCGATCTCTCCGGCGAGTTCGATCCGAACAACGATGCCGGCAACCCCCTCCAGCGGAACGGCCGGATCTGCGGAACCGCCTCGCGGACGCTCACGACCGACGCGAACGGAGTCGTTGCCTTCGACATCTACGGCGGCGGCGCCGGCAAGTACGCGCTGCACTGGACGGTCACCGAGCTCAAGTCGGATCCGGACCAGATGCTCTCCGACAACTACGACACGCTCTGCATCAAGTCGTTGGACTTCAACGGAACGGGCAACGTGAACTTCCAGGACACGTTCATCTTCGCGCCCCAGCTGAACGCGGGGATCGGCTACACGTCGGACTTCCGCAACTGCGGTCCCGGGAACACGGTGAACTTCCAGGACACGTTCATCTACGCACCGCGCTTGAACGCCGGTGATACCTGCCCGGGCGGCGCTGCTGTCAGCTTCTTGCTGGTCAGGAACACCGCGATGGGAGACGACTGCGACATTATGTTCTAGAGTTCTCAGTCCATCGTTGCGTCGACGCCCCCCCGGGACAACCGGGGGGGCGTTCTCTTTCGGCCTGCCTCTGGGCGTCCGTACCTGATTCCCCGGAAAGAGATTGCCACTTAAAAGAAGGAGTGGTAGACTACCAAGCACGGATCTGGAGTCCCTTCCGGCCGAACGTCGAGGGAGCGGACTTGGAAAGCGCCATGCCCGGGCGCGGGAGGTTCCCATGCGGCTATGTGTTCTTGTCTGGCTTCTCCTCCTTGCTTTCGGTCCACTGCCGGGGACGGCTGCTACCTGGCTCGTTCTTCCCGACGGTTCGGGCGACTGGCCGACGATTCAGATGGCGATCGACTCCTCTTCCTGGGGAGACACGATTGTCTTGGGATGCGGCGTCTTCCACGAGCACGGGATCGTACTCCGGTCCGGACTCACCGTGGTCGGCGAGACCGGGTCTCCTGAATGCGTGGTCGTGGACGGTGACGGAATGGACCACGTCTTCGTTTGCAGCCACGTGGACGAAGTCGCAATGAAGGGACTGACGATCACGGGCGGCTTCGCGTACGGGGCCACCTGGCCGGAGTACGTCGGAGGAGGGATGTGGGTCATGAACTCATCTCCCCAGATCGAGCAATGCGTCTTCCGGTTGAATGAAGCGGAGACCATGGGCGGCGGGATCTACTTGGGTTTGAGCTCCGCGACCGTTGTCGACTGCGTGTTCGAGGAAAACACCATCGGCGCGTCTGGGGAGGGCGGGGGTATCTACGTAACCAACGGCAGCAGTCCACTCGTGGAGAGATGCCGCTTCATCGGCTGCGAGGCGTACCGCGGTGGGGCGCTCTGTTGCCTGGGCGTTCAGGCAGAGACCTTCGTCTCCTGCGACTTTGTGGGGAATCGAGCCACCCAGGGTGGGGGTGCGGTGCATTCCGGCAGCCAGGCGGCCCCCACTTTCGAATCCTGCACCTTCCACTCCAACTGGGCCTACGCCCGCGGAGGAGCGATCTACTGCCTGAACGGCGGCGGGGCGACGCTGACGAACTGCACCCTCTCCGACAACGAGTCCCAGTACGGCGCGGGCGGGATCGAGTGCTGGGCCTACGGGTGGGCGACGCTCGAGAACACGATCCTCGCCTTTTCGACGCGCGGCGCTTCGGTCTATGAGGACGGGAGCGGCGTGTTCACGTTCTCGTGCACCGACGTCTATGGAAACGCCGGCGGGGACTGGGTCGACGGCATCGCCTCGCAGGCGGGGGATCAACGGGAACTTCTCGGAAGATCCCCTCTTCTGCGACCGGGAGGCGGGCGACTTCACGCTGGACGCCGACTCCCCCTGCCTGGACGCCCCGGGGTGCGGCCTCGTGGGGGCGTGGGGAGAGGGGTGCGGCGGCTCCACGGCGACCGAGGCGACGACCTGGGGGGCGATCAAGAGGGCGTTCAGATAGTAGGATCGAAGATCGCTCGAGTTGAAGGAGCCGGATCCCCGAAGGGCATCGGGAGTCCGGCTCCTTCGTTCTCTTGGGGGACGAAGCCCGGCCCTCTATCTCAGGATGATGACCTTTCTCGCCGAAGAGCGGCCTTCCGTCTCCATCCGGACCAGGTAAACGCCTGAGGCGACGTCCCTCCCCCCTGCGTCGCGGCCATCCCACGTCACCGCGTGCTCCCCCGCGGGCCGGTCTTCCCGGGCCAGGATCCTCACCCGGCGCCCGGCCGTGTCGTGGATCACCAACGAAACGCGCCCCGCCCGGGCCAGGCCGAACCGGATCGTCGTTGACGGGTTGAGCGGGTTCGGCGCGCCGCGCCCGAGGTAGGTCGTCCCGGGAAGGATCCCTGCCCCGCCAGCCACCCCTACCGGGACCCCGCATCCCCACCCCCACGCGCCGACGAGCCCGCATCCGGGGGCGTCGAGGCAGGGGGAGTCGGCGTCGAGCGTGAAGTCGTTCGTCTCCTCATCGCAGAAGAGGGGGTTCTCCGAGAGGTTCCCGTTGATCCCCGCCTGCGGCGCGATGAACCCGACCCAGTCCCCTCCCACGTTTCCGTAAAGGTCGCAGCAGCTCAAGGTAGCGTCGCAGCCCACGCCGTCGCAGAGAACCGCCTCCCCCGAGTCGCTGTAGGCCACGATCGAGCGCGAGAGGATCACCGACGAACCGGTGCCCCTCGGCACGCTGATCGTCCCCCCGTGCGGGGCGCCGTTGAAGGCGATCGTGCACCCCTCGAGCTCGATCGGCTCGGCGTACGAGACGTGGATGACCCCGCCCGAGTCGGCCGCGGTGTTCCCCGCGATCGTGCAGCCGCGCAGGGAGGCGCTCCCGTAGATGTCTAGGACGCCCCCGCTCCGGCGCGCGTGGTTGTCGATGAAGGAGCACTCCTCGATCCGGGAGTCTCCCCCGCTGAGGAAGAGCGCCCCTCCCCAGTTCGCTTCGTTGCGGGTGAAGGAACAGGCGGAGAGCGTGTCGCGGTCCCCCTGGAGCGCGAGCGCCCCCGCGGAGACGACCGCCGAGTTCTCCGTGAACTCGCAGCCCCGCAGCGTGACCGCGTACGCGCCGACCACCGGGAAGCTGAAGAAGGCGCCGCACAGCATCGAGGCGGTGTTGCCGACGAACGCGCAGTCGGTCGCGCGAAACGGGGTGATGTAGACGGAGACCGCGCCCGCGATCGGAGCCTCGTTCGCCTCGAAGCGGACCTTTTCAAGTATCAAGTAATCGGAGCTGTCGCACCCGATCGCGCCGGCGAAGTCGTAGTCCTGGTGGCCGGCGATGTTCTCCTCGAAGAGGGAGCCCGTGATCCGGAGGAACGCCCGCCGCCCCCAGATCCCTCCTCCCGAGCGGCTCGAGTTCGCCCGGAAGACACATTCGACGATCTCCGCCGAGGCGCCGTGGCAGTACATCCCGCCCCCTCGCGTGTCTGCCCGGTTCCCCCGAACGATCAGGTTGTCCAGGGTGGGGGAGGAGCCGTTCCGGCAGAGGATCCCACCCCCGTAGCCCGCCGTGTGGCCGCCGGTCACGGTAAGGCTCGAAAGAACCGAGCCGGGGCCCTCCCCGGACTCAAAGAGAAACCCGCGGTGAGGGTCTCCCGGCGTGCCCTTGCAGTCGATCACGTGGAGGTCGGGGTCGCCCTTCCCCCTGACGATCACGGCCTTCCCGCGGAAGCGGATGTCGCGGTTCCCTCCGCCGATGAAGATCCCCTCATCGAGGAGAACCGTGTCGCCGGCCGTCGCGGAGTCGATCCCCGCTTGGATCGTCGGAGCGTCCCCGGTGCCGTCCGGCCGGATCCTCCAGGTCCGGGAGCGGGCGCGTTCGGAGGGAAGGAAGGTCTCGCCTCCGGCTGGGCCGGCGGCCGTCGGGCTCTTAAGGAGGAATCCCGGCTCGGAGCCGCCGCCGGCGGGGTCCCCGGTCCCGGCCGGCCCCGTGAAATCCGCGCGGGCTGGCGAGCGGTAGGTCGCGAGCGCGACGACGAGAAGGAGAAACGGAAGAGCAGGCAATCGGCGACGCGATCTCATGCTTCCTCCCGGTTCGGGACCGGCCGCCGTCGGCGGAGACCGTCGCGCTCCCGCCTCCGCGGGCCGCGCCTCCGGCCCGGCGATTGCGGGGGAGCCTCTCGGGCGGCTCCCGTCCCTGTCCGTTCGTCCTCGAGAATGCGGCCATAGGCAAGCCCGTACGCGAAGAGTGTAGCATGAAATGACCGCCCCCGGCGAGCCCCGGACGGCCGGATCACGCCCTACCGCGGGGCGCCGTTTCTTTCGGTCGTCTCTCGCCCGCCCTCCATGCCGGTCGCCCGGTCGGGGGCCGTGGAGCCCGGGCCCTCGGGGCGAATCCGACAACCTACTATTTTACAATAAGTTCCGGCCCTTTGGTGCCTCCAGGCAGGGGAGGGGAGGAGCGCCCAGGGGGTTGCGCGGGTCAGCGCGATTCGCTAGAATAGCTAAGTAGGTCCAACGCGCGAGGGGGGAGCCGGAAAACTCGTTGACGCGAAAGGGGCCTTCGTGGTATTCTACAAGCGGTTCTATGAGTCATCTTACGGACAAGGAGGTGATGCGGAGAGGACTTTGACGGCTACCAAATCGGGTAAGGTGTCGGCCTTACCTCCGGGGCGGGTCCTCGAGGCCCGGCCCCGGGTGAACGCAGGGAAGCCGTGGCGGTCAATGCCCCTAACCTCCGGGCCGATAAGAGGTAGAAGGGAGCCGCCGGAAACGGCTTCTTGACCGGCGAAGGCCGGTTGGAGGGATGAGGGAGACTCACCGGGAACGGGCGGTTCGGCGTAGCTCGTAGCAGGTTTTTGGGTTGACACGGACTGGGCCTTCCTGGTAGAATCTCAAGTGCTTTCGAGAAGTGTGCGTTCAGCCGTGTATGATCATTGGGAAGCGGTCAGGGCGGTTGGATCATGCGGTTCAAACGGGAGTGGGTCCCCGAATGGATTGCGGCGCGCGGCTCGAGGCAAGGTTAACCTTCCGAATTCGGAAGAAAGGAGCATCAGCGCATGAAGAAGGCTTTTGTTGCAGCTGCGGCCGTCCTGCTGGTTGCTAGTGCCGGCATGGCCCAGTACTCCGTCGAGCTTGACCTCGACGGGATCGTTGGGAACGCGCCGGACTACATCTACGTGGAGCAGAGCGACTACGTGCTGGTTGAAGTTTACCTGAACGGCCCCAACAGCGTCTGGGTGTTCGGGATGTTCCTCTGCAACTTCGACCGTTCGCTCGAGTTCCAGAGCGCCACGTTCTACAGCCCGGGTGGTGCTTGGTCGTTCCCGCCGGTTCAGCCGCCGGACGAGAACAACTGCATCACGGTTCAGGGACAGAACTTCGACTTCGCCAACGGCCCCCCGATGGTGCTGCCGTGGCACGTGGCCACGCTGGAGTACCACGCGGCGGTCGACCAGTCGATCGATGATCTGTACATGCTTACCGGCTCTGGCGTCTTGACGTACAGCTTCAGTTCGTTCGACTTTGAGAACTGCGAGTCGGTTCTCGGCACGGTCCAGATCGGTGACATCTCGACCGAGGAGACCAACTGGGGCGCGGTGAAGAGCCTGTTCCGGTAGTCCTCTTTGAAGAGAACGGAAATGGGGCGGTTCGGTTCTCCGGACCGCCTCTTTCCATTCCCGCCGCAATTTCCGGTTGACACCCCTCGCGCCTCCTGACTATAGTATCCGCGTCCAGATGGGTTTGCGGGCCGGTCTGTCCGTCCCTTGGTCGGTTTCTACTCGGAAAGGAGTCGGAAAATGCGTCGATCTCTATGGAGCCGGTTTCGCCCGTGGATTGTCGTCGTCGCTGGAGTGGTGTTCGTCTTCTCGTTCGCCGCGGCGGAGCAGTTCGTCGGCATGGACGTGAACGGCGACGTCGATTGCGAATCTCAACCGGGCGACTTCGACATGGGGCGCACGTTCGGTGCCGGTGAAGTCGGAACGCAGAAGACCTTCACGATCTTCTATGACGATACGCCGAATCTGTACGGCTTCGGCTGCGTGTTCTGCGTTCAGGAGAAGGCGAAGGTCGGAACGGCCTCCTGGGTCTACGCGGCTGGGCTCGTGTCCGGGGGCTGGAACCTGACCCAACTGCGCCACTCGGACGAGGGGGGATTCCCGATCACTCCGAGCACGCTCATCACCGGCACGTATCCGAACTATAGATGTTATCTGGTCTCCGGATATGATTTCAATTTCACGACACCGATAACTACGTTCCCGTACGTGGTCGGGACCTTCACGTTCGACGTCGCGGCCGAGGGACCCATCTACTGGGTCTTCGATGTCGGTGACGGCAACACGCAGGGCCAGACCACAGGCTTCTACACGATCAGTTTCCTTGGCCCCGGCCAGGCGTGCCCGCCGCCCGCCGCGACTGAGAGCGCGAGCTGGGGGAGCGTGAAGCAGCTCTTCCGATAGACGACGTTCCTTCTTTCCGAGTGGGGGCTTCCGCATCGCGCGGGAGCCCTTTCTTCGTTTCTCCGCTCGCGCGTACCGTCGGAGCGTGCGTGTGGCGATTCCGGGAGCGGGCTCCTCTGCTTGCCCCGGAATCCGGGAGCGGGCTATAATCACGCCATGGCGCGAAGCGAGAGACCCCTGCGATTTCTCTTCGTTCTCCTCCTCGCGTTCCCCGCTCTCGCCGGGGCCGGCGTTCTCCACGTGCCGGACGATCATCCCGCGATCGGAGAGGCGGCCGCGGCGTCGGGCGCGGGCGACACCCTCCTCGTTGCCGCGGGGGAGTACCGCGAGACGCTCTACCTCACCGGGTCGCTCGTTCTCCTCGGCGGGTGGGACCCCGCCTTTCGCGAGAAGGATCCGCGCCGCTACGAGACGGTGATCGACGGCGAGGGGGCGGACCGATCCGTCATCACCTTCTACGGAGACGGCGGGGAGGAGTACGTCCTCGACGGCTTCACGATCCGGAACGGGTGGGTGATCGAGGGGAACGGCGGGGCCGTTTTCGTCAACGGGGGCGTCCACGCCGTCATCCGGGGGAACGTCATCCGGAACAACTACGCGCGCTACCACGGCGGGGGCGTCTGCTTCTTCCGCGGCTCCTCTGGGCGCGTCGAGGAGAACCTTTTCGAGGGGAACTCGGTGGTCTTCCACGG
>JBDRFQ010000435.1:0-12976 GCA_043818685.1 Candidatus Eiseniibacteriota bacterium | reverse complement strand
GTCACGTGAACCGAGCGGGCGGCGGGAAACGTCTCCGCGCTCCGATAGATCTTCGGATCGGCCTCGACCGGCTCCCAGCTCTCCTCCATGCTGAGGGGGGCCTGCGGTTGGCCCCAGATGAGATCCCGCTCGAGGCGGATCTCCTCACTGTCCCGCTCCCTGCACGTGACGCTCGAGACCTCTTCTCCCTGGGGAAGGAGAACGCACAGGGGGTAAGAGGGGAGGATGGGCTCTCCGGGGTCGCCGAACTCGGGCAGGCCTTCTATGGACGCGAGACATGTCGGCCCGGCGCCTGCGACAAGGGGTCTTTCGAACTCCAGCTGTTTCGTGATGGTCGTTGCGCGGCAGAGGGCGGCGCCGGCGATGAGGGAGACGATCGCGAGCAGGCAGGCAGGCGGACGCAATCTTCGATTCACTGGAGCACCCTTAGACCCCAGAACCCGATGCCGCCTCAATTCCCCGTTCATTCTACCACGGAGCCGCTCTCCTCCTCAAGGAACGGGCGGCCGGCCATCCTGGAAGCCGCCGGGGCCGCCGCGTCCACGGCCCCTCGCCGGATCGATCGAAGCAAGGCGCCCGAGAAACGGCGGCGGGCCGCGGGAGCCCTACCGGAACAGCGACTTCACGCCCCCCCATGTCGTCCTCTCCGTCGCGGTCCCGCCGCAGCCGACCGGCCAGGCGCCGATCAAATCACACTCCGCGTTCGGCGGGCTGTGGGGCGCGCAGGGCGAGTCGCCGTGAAGCGTGAAGTCGAACGTTTCGGCGGAGCAGAAGAGAGGATCCTCGCTGATGTTCCCGTTCATTCCGTATTGGGGGGCGATGTCTCCCACCCAGTCGCCCCCTTCGTTGCCGTAGATGTCGCAGCAGGCGAGGGTGATCGAGTAGCTCGTGGCGAGGCCCGGACCGCCCCGCCCGAAAGCGATGATGGTGTTGTCCACCGTGTACTCCCACTCGCCGAGACAGAGCGTGGCGCAGGGCCCCTCGTTGTCGACGAAGGTGCAGCTCCGGATCGTGTCGGTCGTGCTCTTCCCCGTGGAGAGCGCCCCGCCCCAATCCTCCCCCCGGTTTCCGACGAAGGTGCAGCCGTCAAGGATCAGCACGCCGATGATCTGATACACGGCGCCGGTGTGCTTCCCCGTGTTGTCCTTGAAAAAGCAGTCGTAGAACTCGAACCCGTTGCTCGCGAGGATCATGACCGCTCCGGCGGACGCGGCGGAGTTCGCGATGAAATCGCAGCCGGTGAAGAGCGCCGAGCAGCCGTCGCCGTGGAAAGCCCCTCCGCTACCCGCCGTGTTCTCAATGAAGACGCAGCGCTCGAAGGTCAGCGAGGCCCACCGGCCCCAGACCCCGCCTCCGCCGGTGCCCTGGTTCCCGATGAACTCGCAGTCGGCGAACCGCGGCTCGCAGCCGACCGAGCAGAGAACGGCGCTTCCGGCGTTCTCGATGAAGTCGCACCCGCGAATCGTCGGCGAGCTTCGGTGGTCGATCAGGATCCCGCCGCCGTAGGGCGCGGTGTCCCACCAGCCGCCCCTGATCCGCACGCCGGAGAGGACGGCGTCCGCCGTCTCGCCGGACCGAAACTGAAAGGCCCGGTGGGGTTCCGTCTCGGTGCCTTCGGGATCGATGACGCAGTTCTCGGCGCTTCCCGACCGGGAGCGGACCGTGACGCTCCTCCCGCCGTAGTCGAGGTCCCGGTTCCCGTCACCCCGGAAAACGCCGTCGGCGAGCTCGACGATGTCGCCGCTCGCCGACGCGTCGAGGGCGGCCTGAATCGTGGGGAAATCGCCCGTTCCGTCCGGCTCGACCAGATACGTGTCCGCGAAGACCAGAGCGGGGAGCAGGAGGAGCGAGGCGAAAACGGACGTGCTTTCTCTCATCGTGTTCTTGTCCTTCCTGAAGGCCTGTCCGCGTCGGCCGGGTCCACGCTGCCGGCCTCGCGGTTCACCTTCGCACAAAGATCGCGCCGCGCGCTCGTTCCGGAGAACCTCCCGCCGCGTTCAGATCCCGGTCCTCCGCACTATCTGAGGAGGACCATCCTCATGGTCGCCACGATGTCTCCCGCCGCAAGCCGGGCGAAGTAGATCCCGGATCCGGCTTCCCGACCGAGCTCGTCCCGTCCGTCCCACGTTCTTACGTGCTCGCCCGCCCCGCAGCGGTCGTCGGCGAGAACCGCCACTCGCCGCCCGCTCGCGTCGTGAAGCGTGAGAAGAACTTCGCACGCCTCAAGAACCGCGAAGCGGATCTCCGTGCTGGCGTTGAAGGGGTTCGGCGAGCTGCCGTAAAGAACGGCGGCGAGAGGGGGGGCGGCGGCGCGATCGACCGTCGTCGAAACCGCGCTCCAGTATCCGTCAACGGTCAGTTGATAGTCGGAGCCACAATCGACCCCCTCGAAGACGGCGGGTCCAGTCCACAGCCAGTAAACGCCGGGCGCGAGTGTATCGGCAAGACAAACCTCATCACAGTTGTACGACCCCGTGGCGAACTTCATGATCGCGAAGTTCTCGCATCCCCCACGGCCGTCAAGCAAGACGATCTCCACGGGATACTCTGCCGTGCAGCAAAAGGTCACCATGCTCGTCTCTCCCGGCGTGATTTCATACCAGTCGCTGTCGCGGTACTGCATACCGCCTACCAGATAGGTGCCCCCCTGACCACAGACGGTTATTGCGCTGTCGCTCGGTTCGATGGTCGTGAATGCAATCGTTTCGCAACAGCAGCCCCCGTTGTAATGATCCTCGTACCCGTCACCGCAAACCGGCTCTCCCTCCTCGATCCCCCCGAGCGGACACTCTAAGACGCAGGGCACGTAGGTCTCGATCTTCAGGCGGTATTCCCCGCAGTCCCCGTCGTAGCCGTCAACCACGAAGTAATACCTGCTCCCTCCCTGGAGATCCACGTGCGGGATGAAAGATTGATAGTTGCAGTAGTCGTCGCTGCAGGCGTAGGGCGCGCCCGGTGTGTACTCGTTTTCGTAAACGTAGATCTTCGTGTCGTACCCGGATGCGCAGAGATCTACCTCGACGTTGATGGACTGCGGGCAGTCGTAGACGTAGACCGCGTCCGGTGATCCCGGCCTGTCGTACGGACAGACCTCGTCATAGTCGTGGAGGTAGTCGCAGGAGTTGCCCGTCACGTCGAAGGGAAGGGAGGGGATCGGGAGCGCGCTCTCGATGAGGTCGCCGGGCGGGCGGCTCGGAGGCGCCGACCGGGCCTGCACCTGGGAACTCCCCTTGACGCGCGCAGGCGCGATCCGAGGATCGAGCGCATCCGCCCTCGCGGAAATCGCAAGCAAGGCGAGGATCGACAGCCCCGAGACAACCCGAAGGCGCGGTGGTCTCATTTCATTCGCCCCCCCTCGAGCCGGGAGCACGTCCCCATCTCGGCCCCGATCATGCGGTCGGCAAGAACGCCCGACGAGAGCCCGGCCCACGGTGCGATAAGCACGAGCAGGATGTCCGCCCACAGAAATCGCCCGCGTTGAGCCGGTCGACGAATCCGGCTCGCGCTTCGGCCTCGTATTCATGATACCACGACTTCTGCGCCCCGCATCATTTGAGTTCAAGTCCCGCCGGGCGCTGTTCCTCGAGAACCTCGCCGCACGGCGTCAAACCCGGGCTCTGCAACGAGCTAACCGTCGGTCGCCGCTCTCCCCTGCCGAACGCGGTCATTGAGTTTGCTCGCGCGGATCTAGGCCGCGCGGAGGAACCCTCTGGT
Source organism: Candidatus Eiseniibacteriota bacterium (assembly GCA_043818685.1). Lineage (GTDB taxonomy): Bacteria > Orphanbacterota > Orphanbacteria > Orphanbacterales > Orphanbacteraceae > VGIW01. The sequence continues at coordinate 9,262 of JBDRFQ010000435.1, read as the reverse complement.
TCTCGTGATGCCCGATACGTCATGCTCTCGCATCACCTTGAATTCCGTCTCTACTGGAGATGGAGGTGCACGAAGCCTGGAGGCCCAAGGCGCCGAAGGAAGCACGAGATCACGAGCTTCCGGCAGATCTCGTCCACCGGAGTACCCGCCTCCCTCCGCCGGGAGCGACAGCGGCTCCGCAGGAGCGGAGAGGGCGGGCCTACCTCACCAGGGTGATCTTCCTCGTCAGCACGCCCTCCCCATCTCTTAGCCGGACGAAATACACGCCGGAGGCAGCTTCGGCACCAGCGGCGTCCCGCCCGTCCCACAGGGCGGAGTGGGAGCCGGCGGGCATCGCGCCGTCGATCAGAGCGGTCACGAGCCTGCCGGAGATGTCGTGGATGCAGAGGCTCACTCGCCCGAATGCCGGCACCGTGTACCGAATCTCCGTCATCGGATTGAACGGGTTCGGCAGGTTCTGTTCCAGAGTGAGAACCGAGCCCGGCGATAAGTCCGTCTGTTCGGACACCCCGGTTGCCTGGGGAAACCGGATCATGTACGAGGCGTGTCTTCCGTTGTTGCTCCAGATGGCAAGGGCATGCCACGCGGTCGTGTCTGCCTGGTAGGCCAAGACCTCCGACCCTTCAGGACCGTTCTCGTCCGCGATCGCAACCGCCGCCCATCGGTCATAGCGGGCGTCCGGATCTGAATGGGGCCGGAAGAGCGCCATTCCGAGGTCGGCCGGATCCGAGTGATCAAGGTTGATCTCGTACCAGCAGCACTCCTGTATCTGAATGCAGCAGATCTGAACGACGTGAGCACTCGGCCACTGGAAGGGCCCGAACTCGGAGTCCATCCACGGCAGAGGATGCAGGCAAGCGAAGGGTGTCGCCCACTCGATCGCGTACTTTCCGCAGTCTCTCTCGGCGTCGACCAGGACAGTCGAGAAATCCGAACTGCGCCGATGCATAACGATGAACTCGACGGGCTCCTCCGGTGTTCCCGCCGAAAACCACCCCCCGACCGAGTCCCACAGCGTCATCTCGAAGTCAGGATTCTCGGGCATTCTCACCCCCACGGCCTCCCAGCGTTCCTCGCACGGCTGGTGGGTATGACCCATCATGAAGGTCGTGTGGTCGGATGCACAGCTGAGTCTTACGTTCTCCAGAAGAGGAATGTACGCGGGATAGTAGATGCTGTAAGCGAGGGCGGAGTAGTCGTTGATCCTCCCGTAACCGAAGTAGTCATCGAATCCAGCAATATCCTCGACGAGATCCCCGATCTCATCATCCGACGTGTTGCGAATGATGAAGCGAACCCACTCGTTATCCAGACCCGGTCTCGCCCCCAGGATAAGAGCCGCCAATCCGGACACATGAGGCGCAGCCATGGAAGTCCCGCTCTCCCAAGCGTAGCTATCGCCCGGCCACGTGCTGTAGATGTCTGCTCCAGGCGCGACCACGTCGATGTACGACCCGTGGTTGGAGAACCAGGCCCGGTTGTCATTCGAATCGGTCCCCCCGACGGCGATCACGTTGTCATAGGCGGCCGGGAAGAAAGGGAGGCTGCAATCGTCATTGCCGATCGCGGCGACAACAACGCATCCCTTGCCATACGCGAAGTCGATGCCCTGCCGGATCACCGCACTCGGATTGTAGCTGCCCAGACTCAGGTTGATGACCTTAGCATCCTTGTTTGCCGCGTAGAAGATTCCCTGGGATATCCATGCGCTGTTGCCGTCCGCATTCTCATCCAGGACCTTGAGCGCCATCACGGATTGATAGCTCCAGCCCTGTCCGGCAACCCCGGTGTTGTTGTTCGGCCACGCACTGGCAATCCCCGCGACGTGTGTACCATGCCCATGGTTGTCCCATGTGTTCGGACTGTCCTGGACCCAGTTCCAGCCCCAAATGTCATCTACGTAGCCGTTCCCGTCGTCATCCACACCCCAGTCACCACCCGCCTCATCCAAGTTGCACCAGATCCGCGTTGAAAGATCGTCGTGATCTCGGTCTACACCTGTATCGAGGATGGCCATGAGCACCGTTTCTTGCTGGAGCCACCAGCCTTCCGGTGCGTTCTTGTCGGCATCCGGCCAGCCAGCATTCAACGTGTCATTGTGGAATCCCCACTGAAAGCCGAAGAAGGGGTCGTTCGGGAAGACAGCGGAGACGGCATGGAACTCGCAGTCGAGTTCGGCCAACACTACAGCGTGGTCTGCCGCGTACTCCGCCACAAGAGAAGAATCCACAATGGGGTGATGTGTGCTGAACAGATACGTTCGTCCGAGGCCCAAGGAATCGTAGAGGATGGAGTCCGTCTGGGACATCTCGCTCGGTCTCACAAAGACGCTCTCCGCAAAAACCACCTGATAAAGAACATTCAGAGTGTCAACCGTGGGTACACCCGTCATGATGATCGAGTCCGGGATGGAGAGCACGACATCGTCTACGAACTGAATCACAAACCGATCCGGGCTACAGTCCTCGGCCGCCGCCTGGCCCGCGAGGAGAGCGCCGCTCATGAACACCATGAGAGCAGCGAATGCGGAGCATTTCATGACAACCTCCTACCGTAAGTACCTGAGCTGGAACATGATCTCAGGTCCATGCTTGATTGCACGAACGGCCGCGCGTCTGCCGGAGAGCGGCCGCGGACCGAACACGAGCTCAGCTACGAGAACGATCTCGGAAGTTAACCTTGGTGCGCAGTGCGAGCCTGCGTCATCTTATCACTGAATCTCTCCGAGGTCAACTGGACTTGGCGGCATTCGGGCTCATTTCGTCGGCATTCTGGGCCCGCGCACTTCCCAAGAGCGCGAGGAGGATCAGGATTCCCAGGCCATCGGCGCAATGGCTTCTGCAAGTGGTTTCCCCCCTTCCAAGCAGTTGCTTGCCCTCGTGAAGACCGAGACCGTTGTCCCAGGGCCCCGGAGAGAACGCCGCCTCTTCTGGCGATGGAGAAGCGGGAAGCGGGGACTGCCACGCGCACCGGGCATCGTAGATAGAGGTTCTCTGCGTCGAGGCAACACGGCCCCCGCTCGGTTCACCCGACACCCTCGAAGCACCTCTCGTGCATACCGGCCGGATTTTCATGAAGCACGGGGCACGTCGGTGCTAGAATAGAACATGAACCAGAGGGTCTCTCCAGAAGCCGCATGGGGACGCCGAGAACCCCGGTTTTGGAGGCATGAGGATGTTCGGGACAGCACTTCGTTCACCCGGGCCTCGATCCTCGTTTCTCTCTCTTCTTCTCTGCATCGCGTTCGACTGCGCCGTCGCCGGCAGGGCCGCGTCCGAGATCTTCGTGGAGAGCTTCTCCTCGCTCGAGCACTGCGACGTCGAGAACACGACCGCCCGCTGGGACACGGCGGCCGGAGAGCTCCGCCTGCATCCCTACCCGATTAGCCCCGAGGCCGGCATAAACACGCACAAGGCGGCCTACAGCTTCGCCCGCTCGGGCGACTACGTCTTTCTCGGCATCGGGGACGTCGGCATTCATGTGCTCGACATCAGCGACATCCACAAGATGAAGTACGTAGGGGAGTACCTCTGGATCGAGTTTCCGAACGAGATGTGCGTCGACGGGGATCGGCTCTATGTGGCGGCCTACGACCGGTTCATCGTCCTCGACATCTCCGATCCGACGAACCCGATCCTCCTCGGAGAGTCGAACGAGATGTACCAGATCAACGACGTGGTCGTGGCCGGAGAGACCGCCTACCTGTCGAGCTGCAGCGAGGGGTTCTACTCGGTCGACGTCGGCGACCCTTCGGCACCGGTTCTACTCGGCCATCTCGACACTCCGAGTTGCGCCCAGTCGTTGACCGTGCACGGGGACCACGCCTACGTGTGCACCGGCTATCTGGGATTCTCCGTCATCGACATCAGCGATCCCGCGCTGCCTCGGCATGTCGGCCAGGTGCCGGCTTCCTATCACCCGGAGCGCATCCACGTGGCGGGAGGCCTGGCCTACGTGGCGGAGACCTCGGGGGAGCTGCTCATCTACTCTCTGATCGACCCCGCCACCCCGGTCCTGCTCGGCGCCTGCGAGCTGCCCGGCAACGCGCTGGACGTGAAGACGACGGGCAACCTCGCCTATGTCACCATCGGCGATTCGGACACCACCGGCTTCTGCTCGGTGGACGTGAGCGACCCCGCGCAGCCCCGGGTCGTGAGCAGCTCCGGGGTACCCCGCTGTCCCATCCAGGTGGAGCTTTTCGGCGAGTTCGCCCTGGTGAACGCCCTCTCGCATTTCCTCGCCGTCCGGATCGCCGATCCGGTGCCGCCGACGGATGCGGGGTTCCTGCCCGAGCCGTCTTTCTTCGAGTTCATCGTCGACGGCTCTCTTGCCTACGCGATTGCTTGGCAGGCCGCCGGCCGGTTCTTCCACACCGTGTCCCTGGCGGATCCCGAGCAACCTCTCGACCTCGGATCCTGCGAGCTGGACACCTATCCCATGTCGCTCGCCCAGGCCGGACCCTATGTCTACCTGAGCGCGTTCAGCGACGGGCTGCTGGTCATGGACGTCCGCGACCCCGCACACCCGCAGGCCGCCTGCAGCGCGCACCTGGATCGAACGGGGGTGAGCGTGCTGCCTTACGGCGACCGCCTCTTCCTCGGTTACGTCGACCACGGCACCGGCATCATGACCCTGGACATCAGCGATCCGATCGACCCCGTCCCGCTGAACGAGCTGGCCCTGCAGTACAGCCCGCGGGAGATGTGCCGGAGCGGGGACTACATCTTCGTTCTCCAGTGGGAAGAAGGCGGCTTGCGGGAAGTGCCGGGAAGCCGGCAGGCAGGCGAACCTCGTCGTGTGCCGCGAAGGGACGATCGCCGTTCGGACATCCTGGTCCTGGACATCAGCGATCCGGCAGCGCCCGTTCCGGCGGCGACCTTCTCGGTGTCCGACGCTTACGTCGAGCATCTCTATGTCGACGGCGATTTGCTCTACGGCTGTTTCTGGACCTTTGAGAACTGGCACGGCAACGGCTTCGTGGTGTTTGATGTCTCCGATCCGCTGAATCCGCAGCCCCTCGGCCGCTGGGAGGACGGGGACGGCTTGGGGCAGCTCGTCCTGTCGGGAGACCTGGCCTATCAGGCGGGCGGTCCCCGGATCGATGTGCTGGACGTCGGCAATCCGGCCTCGCCGGTTCACCTTCACACGCTGGCGACCCAGCGCTCCAACAACTGGCTCGGCGTCGGCGGCGACTACCTCTTCGCGACGGGGGGCTACGGCGGGATGCGTAGCATACGGATCTCCGATCGCAGCGCGGACATCTTCAAGAACGTCGCGCAATCGCCGGCGCTGCCCGCGACGGAGACCCCGTTGAGCCGCGTGCGCATGAAGTCCGCGCAGACTCCCACTCTGGTCTGGGAGTTCAGCGCCGACGACGGCGAGCACTGGAAGGCCTTGCCGGGGCCGGACGAATGGCTGGTGCTCGACTTTCCCGGCTCCGAGCCCCGCTGGCGGGCGACACTGCTCTACACCGAGATCGGCGAACCGCCTGTCGTGGACGAGCTGGACCTCGAGTGGATCTGCGCTCCGACCGCGGTTCCGGATGCCGCGCCTCCCGCCGTCTTCGCGCTCCACCCGGCCGCACCCAACCCCTTCAATCCAAGCACAACGATCCGCTTCGACCTGCCGCGGGCCTGTCCCGTCCGCGTGGATATCTTCGACGTGGCCGGTCGGCTCCGGCGCCGGCTGGTGGACTCCGACCTCCCCGCGGGCCGGCACCAGGTGAGCTGGGACGGTCGCGACAACGCCGGGGTCCTCCTGGGATCGGGAATCTACGGCTGCCGGATGCGGGCCGGCGGCTTCGAGCGGTCGCGAAAGCTGGCCCTGACCCGATGAGTCACCCGGATCTCAAAGTACCCCGTTCGCGCTGCCGTCGTTCATGAGGAACCGTTTCCGTTCTGCCGTTCGCGGCTCACATTGCATCTTCACGCGAGTTTCCTCTGTACCGGGCTCGCCTCCGGGCGGTCCCGAGAACGGGTCGGGCAAGGCCGTCTTCGCCATTCCATGGAGCGGAGATCCGCGGCGGATGCTGAAAGGAGCGAGCAAGCCGCGAGGAGAACCGGAAAGCCGTCCCGCAGCTCGCGCCGGGAGAAACGATCGCCCCCTCGGGTCTACGCGCGCGACATCATCACGAGCACAACCGAAACCTCTACGGCTCCTCCCGCACGTGCTTCCAGCGGCTTCCGGCAGCCTCTTGAAAGACCCGCATGTACTCCTCACACATCCGGTCGGCCGAGTAGTACCGCCTCACATGATGCCTCGCTGAGCGGCTCAATTTGCTTCGCAGGGATTTCTCCTCCAAGATCCGTATCAACGCTGCGGCGAGAGAGCGCGGGTCGGCCGGCGGGACGAGAAGGCCGTTTTGCTCGCCGCGGACCACCTCTTTCATGCCTCCCGCCGCGGTGGCGACGACCGGGATTCCGGCGGCCATGGCCTCGAGGAGGGAGAGCGGAAGCCCTTCTCGCAGAGAGGGCTGGACATACGCATCGCTCGCCTGAAGAAGCCGTCTCACATCGGACCGTCTTCCGAGAAACCGAACGGCTCCGGCGATTCCGAGCCGGGATGCCCTCTCTTCCAGCGGAGCGCGAAGAGGTCCGTCCCCTGCGATCGCAAGGGCGGCCTCCGGAACGCGGGTCAAGACGGTCGGGATCGCTTCGAGAAGGTATGGGTATCCTTTCTCCGTTACCAGCCTGCCGACGGAGAGAATCATCCGGCCTTGATCGGGCAGGTCCAGTTCACGCCGGACCGCCGCCGCATCCTTCATGGAAGCCGGTTCGGCATCCACAATCGCCACTCCGTTTCGAATCACACATGCTCTCCGGGGATCGACCCCTTCCCTCCGTATCGCCTCTTGAAATGTCTGATCGGAGACGGCGATCATGCGGGACGCGATCCCGGAATTGACCAGCCAACCATGGAGCGCATCGAAGAGCCGGGGCATCCCCGGCCTACCGTGATGGGTGGCGATGCGGCCGGGCACCCGGAGGAGCCACGCGATGGGGAGTCCCAGGAGGTTGCTGTGATGGGTGAATGTCTCGACCAGTGTGAAGCGTCCTTGGGTCATCAACCGGGCCAACCGGAGAACGCCGCGCAGGAAGCGGAGGAAGTTGCCGCCGAGGCGGGCGCCCGGCCTCCAGCCGTCGAGGTTGATCACCGGAAAGGGAAATCGGGTCTCCACGACAGGATGCATCCCCTCTTGGTCGTAGAAGAACGCGGCCACCACGTCAATCCCTCGATCGTGGAACCATTCCGCGTGGGTGAAGAGTATCTTCTGCGCCCCTCCGACCGCGAGCTTCGAGCCGAGGAAGAGGAGGGATCCGCCCTTCACTTTCGGGGTGAAGGGCCGAAATCTCCCTCTCCGGTATAGCACCGCGAGCCGTTTGCGGATCTCCGGAGCGAGGAAGGAGACGAGATACGCGGCGTACGATCCGGGGTAGAAGGGCCAGCTCATGCCCGAACGGACTGCGCAGCCCCGCACGAGACGCATCTGTCGGGAGGTCCCTTCTCCGAGTAGGGTCCGGGCGACGTTCATGTACATCCGGGCCGCCGCCCGTCTCCGGAATGCTCTGCCGAGGCTTCGATCCTCGTCGAAGGCCTTCTGTAAGTAGATTCGGAAAGCATCCTCCGCCAGCGCCTTGTCCTCCGAGACATTGCCCCGGTGGACGCGCACCCTCGAGAGCATCTCGGGCAATACCCCGATGGGGTGCCGCATCGTGATCCGGCGCCACATGTCCAGATCGGCCGCTCGCTTCATCCTCTCATCGAAACCGCCCACTTCACCCATGACCGAAGCCCGGACCAGAACCGTGGGGACGGCCATGAGAACGGTCCACTCGAGCAAGATCCGCGGATAACACCGGCCGGCGAACCGGCTCGTATCCCGATAGCCCAGCTCCCTTCCTTCTTCGTCGAACTTGCCGTAGCCGGAGTGGACCAGGGCTATGCCGGGAGAGGATTCGAGGAAAGCGACCTGCTTCTCCAGCTTCCGGGGCGTGAAGAGGTCGTCGGAATCGTTGAACGCGATGTACTTCCCGCATGCCATCTCGAGACCGACATTCCGGGCCGCGGACTCGCCTCGATTGGGAGTTCGCACGTAGCGGATTCTGCCGGCCTCGACGAGAGGATCGAGAAGAACGCCGGTGTTGTCGGTCGAACCGTCGTCCACGACAACGATCTCGTAATCCTTGAAGGTTTGAGCGAACACGCTTTCGATCGACTCCCGGACGAGGGAGGCCCGGTTGTATGTGGGAATAATGACGCTCACGGCGGGCATCAGTCGCAGCTCCCCAAGAGGACATCATCGGCAACTTGGTCGAGGGTCATGAGAGCGCCCATCGTTCCTACCCGCTCCAACAACCTCCCGTAAGAGGGGAGCCAGGACTCGGCGTAGCAATCGTGGAGGCCGAACACGGCGAAGGGCGCACTCTCGATCTTCTTCAGCGCCCACGACTCCCATTCCTCGTAGGGTGCTCCGTCACGATGGAGGGCGGAGTCGTCGAAGAGAACGGGAATACACACAATGTGGTCTTTCAGAACGGGTACAGAGACTCCTAGGGAGGATCCGGCGCTCGCCAACCACTCGAACCCATAGTAGCAGAGATTCCGGGCGGTCAGCTCGGGCGTGATCACCGATTGCGGCGGTCGATATCCCCGGATCCGGTAGTCCAGTTTTCTGCACATATGAAGCTGACGAGTGGCGGGCTCTCTCAGCGCGGGACGGAAGAGGGATCGGAGCCACGTCTTGGCGTGGACGACTCTCCAAGAGCGGATCCCGGGGCGGAACCAACCACGCGGAGCCTTGTGATCGTAGGAGTGAAAGGCAAGGCAATGGAGATCCGCCTCGATACGGGAGCGGACATCGTCGAACAGGAGCCCCACCACGTTGTAGGTTGCCCGGCAGGATACGGACCGTTCAAGGGAGAGCATGGAATCGAGCATTCTGTCCGCCGTCCGGTTCATTCGTTCGGCGAAGACGGGATCTTCTTGCGCATGACCGAGTCCGCGCTCGAGATCGTGCATGACGCAGATCGCCTTCCGCCTCGATCGGGCCTCAACCTGTTGCTCCGGAGCGACGGTCTTCTCCATGTTGTGCGGCGGGCGAATCAACCACCACGGTCCGTGGGGAACGGCGTCGAAGTGTCTGCGAACGGGATAATCGTAGATCCTCTCAAACAACTCCCGGTCGACCGTGCGAGCAGGGTCGGTGTTCCGCATCACAAGGCCGGCGGTGGGGGAGAAGACCTCCTCGATGCCGCGGGCGGCG
>JBDRFQ010000434.1:0-11476 GCA_043818685.1 Candidatus Eiseniibacteriota bacterium | reverse complement strand
CACGTTCCGGTCCTCGAGGACCTCTCCATCGATCCGACTTCGGGTCTTGCGTCCTATACGCTCTCCTCGAACGGGCTGCTCGCCTATGTCCCCGGCAGCGCGTGGAGTCCCCAACGGAAGCTGGTTTGGGTCGACCACCGGGGCCAAGCGGAGCCCCTGCCCCTCCCCCCCGGGGAGTACGAGGATCCAGCGCTCTCTCCGGAGGGTGGACGGGTGGCCTATACCCCTGGGCGACCGAGACGGTTGCAATATCTGGATCTACGAGTTCGCCAGCGGCCGGGCTAGGCAGATCACATTCGAGAGCTACAACTTCGGTCCCCTCTGGTCGCCCGACGGCACACACCTGACATTCACCTCCGGAAGGCTCGGTCTCTTCTCCGTGTTTCGAATGCCCGTTGATCGAAGCGCTCCCGCGGAACCGGTTCTGACCGGGTCGATCGATCAGATGGCCCGCTCGCAGTCGGACGACGGGGAGATCCTCATCGTCGAGGTGTTGCACCCGCAGACCGGTTTCGATATCGGATATGTCTCGCTTCGGAACGACGACTCCTTGCGCTACGTCTTGAACCAGACTCACGACGAGACCGACGCGGTTCTCCACCCCGGCGGGAGATGGATGGCCTATGCGTCGAATCAAACGGGCCGCGAGGAAGTGTCCGTGAGGCCGTTTCCCGGTCCCGGAGGCGAAATCCCAATTTCGACGGAGGGAGGACGCTATCCTCTCTGGTCGGCGGACGGTCGAGAGCTGTTCTACCGCGCCGGCGGGAAGGTGATGGCGGTCCCCATCGAGACCGAGCCCGAGTTCCGTGCCGGCAGGCCGGAGTTGCTTTTCGAGGGCGACTACCTCTTGGATCTTGTTCAGGGCACGGTCTACGACGTTTCGCCGGAGAGCCGTTTCCTGATGATCGAGAAGGATCCGGGCGAGGGCAAAGCCAACCTGGTTATGGTCTTCAACTGGTTCACGGAGCTGAAACGACTTTGCGCGGCGGGCAAGTGACATGATCGGCAAGACGATCTCACACTATCGTGTGCTCGAGAAGCTGGGCGAGGGGGGGATGGGTGTGGTGTACAAGGCGGAGGACACTAAGCTCGGCCGCACGGTCGCGCTCAAGTTCCTGCCGCCGGAGCTGACGAAGGACCCCGAGGCGAAGCAGCGCTTCGTGCACGAGGCGCAGGCGGCCTCCGCGCTCGATCATCCGAACATCTGCACGATTCACGAGATCGACGAGGTCGAGGGGCTGACCTTTATTTCGATGGCGTGCATCGAGGGGGAGAGCCTGAAGAAGAAGATCCAGGCGGGGCCTCTCCCGATCGATGAGGCGATCGGCGTTGCGATCCAGGTCGCGGAGGGCTTAGAGGAGGCGCACGAGAAGGGGATCGTTCACCGGGACATCAAGCCGGACAACGTGATGGTGACGCCGAAGGGTCAGGCGAAGATCATGGACTTCGGTCTGGCCCGTTCGTCGGGGAAGACGACGCTGACGAAGGAGGGGACGACTCTCGGTACGGTAGCGTACATGAGTCCGGAGCAGGCGCGTGGGGAGGCGGTCGATCACCGGACGGACATCTGGTCGCTCGGCGTCGTCTTGTACGAGATGATCACCGGCCGACCACCGTTCAAGGGCGACCACGAGCCTGCGATCGTCTACTCGATCCTGAACGAAGATCCCGAGCCCCCCACCGCGCTCCGCACAGGCGTTCCGATGGACCTGGAACGGACAGTTCGGCGCTGCCTGGAGAAGGACCCGGGAGAGCGTTACCAGACGGCGGGGGACCTCGCGGCGAAGCTCCGTCATATTGCACGCACAATGGAGGAGCCGGCGACGAGGATCCGGAAGGCGGTTGTGACGAAGCGGGCTCCCCGCCTCCCCTGGGTGGCGGCCCTTCTCGTTGTCGCTCTTCTGCTGGCTTGGATCGTGCCGCGCTACCTGCTCCCCACGAAGGATTCGGGCGACACGGAGAAGCGCAAGATGCTCGTGGTTCTCCCGTTCGAGAACCTTGGGGCCGCCGAGGATGAGTACTTCGCCGACGGGATCTCGGAAGAGATCACGAGCCGCCTCGCGTCTATTCATGGGCTTGGGGTGATCTCACGAACGAGCGCCACCAAGTACAAGGACACCGAGAAGACCCTGCGGCAGATCGGGGACGAACTGAATGTGGATTTCGCTCTAGAGGGGACCATTCGATGGGAGAAGGCGGGCGACGTCAACCGGGTCCGCATCACGCCGCAGCTGATCCGCGTAAGCGACGACATCCACCTCTGGTCCAGCAGCTACGAGCAGCCGCTCACCGGCGTCTTCGAGGTCCAGGCCGCCATCGCCGGAAAGGTCGCCGAGGCCCTGAACATCACCCTCCTCGAACCTGAACGCCGTTCACTGGAGTCCAGACCGACCGAGAACCTCGATGCGTACCAGGCCTACCTGCGGGGTTTGGACGTTGCGGGAAGCCTTGATATCTCCAAGGAGAAGCAGCTGCTCGAGGTGCAGATGTTCGAGCGCGCCGTGGCGCTCGATTCCGAGTTCGCCCTAGCCCACGCAGCCCTTTCCACCGCCCATTCCTTCGCGTACTTCGAGGGACATGACCCGAGTGAGGAGCGCCGTTCGCTGGCCAAGGCCGCCGCAGACCGGGCGCTGGCGCTTGACCGGGAACTCCCCGAGGCGCATTTGGCACTCGGCTACTACCACTATTATTGTCACCGGAATTACGACCGCGCGTTGGAGGAGTTCGCCATCGCGGGGAAGGCCCTGCCGAACGACACGAGAGTACTGGAAGCCACTGCTTTCATCCGGCGCCGCCAGGGGCGGTGGGGCGAGGCCCTGGGCGATTTGAAGGCCTCCTTAGCGTTGAGCCCGCGGGACGCCGACATAGTCGAAGAGATTGCGTCTACGTGCATGCCCTTGCGGAGATATGAAGAGGTCGATCACTACTGCGATAGGGCAATCGCCTTGGCTCCCGATCAGTACGTGCCCTACCTGGACAAATCCGAGAACTACTTGTTCTGGGAAGGGAATCTCGGAAAGGCCCGAGCCGTGATGGAAGCCATGCCCGAGACGGGATCCGAATGGGCCTCCTACTCATGGTACCGACAGGAGCTTCTGGAAAGAGACTACGCCGCCGCCCTGGACCGAGTCCGAACGGGAATACCCGAATCCTATGAGGATCAGTTTTGGCTGGTACCGAGATCTCTGCTCGCGGGTGATGTTCACGGGTTGATGAATGAACCGGTGCTGGCCCGGGCAGCATTCGATTCCGCCCGTGTTCTGTTGGAGAAGGAGATCGTAGAGCGACCCGAAGATCACCGAGCGCGCGCCTCGCTGGGTGTGGCATACGCCGGCCTCGGCCGGAAGCTCGACGCGATCCGCGAAGGGAAGCTGGCGGTCGAGCTCTGCCCGCTTTCGAAGGATGCCCTGGTGGGTCCGTTCCGCATCGAAGATCTGGCACGCATCTACACGATGGTCGGCGAGCCAGAGACGGCTTTGGACCAGATCGGGCAGCTCCTTTCGATCCCGGCCAAGTTCTCGGTTCCGATGCTCCGCCTCGACCCCCGGTGGGATCCGCTGCGCGAGCATCCTCGATATCGCTGTCTGGTCGAGCAATATACGGGGGCGAGCTCATGATCGGCAAGACGATCTCACACTATCGTGTGCTCGAGAAGCTCGGCGAGGGGGGGATGGGTGTGGTGTACAAGGCCGAGGACACGAAGCTCGACCGGACGGTGGCTCTCAAATTCCTCGCGGCGCGTGCTCTCGGGGACCGGGAGGAGCGGGAGCGTTTCATCCATGAAGCGAAGGCGGCGGCGGCCCTCTCCCACCCGAACATCTGCACGATTCACGAGATCGGGGAGCACGAGGGGCATCCGTTCATCGCGATGGAGTGCGTGGAGGGGGAGAGCCTGAAGGGGAGGATCCAGAAGGGACCTTTGAAGATCGAGGAGGCGGTGGAGATCGGGATCGAGGTGGCGGGGGGACTCCAGAAGGCGCACGAGAAGGGGATCGTCCACCGGGACATCAAGTCGGCGAACATCATGCTCACGCGGGACGGCCGCGCGAAGATCATGGATTTTGGTCTGGCGAAGTCGAAGGCGCGGACGACGCTGACGGAGACGGGGACGACCTTGGGGACGGTGGCGTACATGAGCCCGGAGCAGGCGCGTGGTGAGGATGTGGACGGCCGTACGGACATCTGGTCGCTGGGCGTGGTCTTGTACGAGATGGTGACGGGTCGTCTGCCGTTTCCGGGGGATTTCGAGCAGGCGGTGGTGTACGCGATTTTGAACCAGGACGCGCAGCCGGTGACGGGTGTTCGGACAGGCGTTCCGATGGAGCTGGAGGGTGCGATCGGTCGTTGTCTCGAGAAGGACCCGGGAGAGCGTTACCAGACGGCGGGGGACTTGGCGGCGAAGCTTCGTCACGTGCAGCGGACGGTGTCCGGATCGGCGAGCGGGATCTGTCCGGCGGCACGGCCCGCGAGGGCCCGTCGACCGCGCTGGGTCCTCCCGGCCGCGCTGGTCGGTGTCCTGGCGATCGCCGCGTGGATCGGCTCGCGCGTCCTCGGCCCGCGCGACAAGGCTCCGGCATCTGACGACCGGAAGATGCTCGTCGTCCTCCCCTTCGACAACCTCGGATCGTCGGAGGACGAGTACTTCGCCGACGGCATGACCGACGCGATCACCGCGCGCCTCGCCGTGATCGACGGCCTCGGCGTGATCGCCCGCCAGAGCGCCATCCAGTACAAGGACAGCGACAAGAGCATCGCCGAGATCGGGGAGGAGCTCGGCGTCGACTACGCCCTCGAGGGGACGATCCAGAGGGAACGCCGGCAAGACGGCACGGCACGGGTCCGCATCATCCCGCAGCTCGTCCGCGTCCCTGACGGCATTCACCTCTGGGCGGCGACCTACGACGAGGACATGACCGGCGTCTTCGAGATCCAGTCCGAAATCGCCGAGAGGGTCGCGGCCGAGCTCGACGTCACGCTCCTCGAGCCGGAGCGCGAGGCGCTGGAGAGCCGCCCGACCTCGAACCTCGAAGCGTACGACTGCTTCCTTCGCGGGAACGAGCATTTCATGTCCAGGCTCGAGAAGGCGGAAGCGCGGGCCGGCGTCGCCATGTTCGAGAAGGCGGTCGAGCTGGACACCGCCTTCGCCGCCGCCTGGGCGAGGCTCTCGATGACCTCGATCTGGCTCTACTGGACGATGTACGACGTCGACGCGATCCCAAAGGCGAGAGCCGCCGCGGAGAAAGGGCTCCGTCTCGATCCCGACCTCGTCGAGACGCAGCTCGCCCTCGGGTATCTTTCGTACTACGGAGACCGGGACTACGAGAAGGCCCTCACCTACTTCACCGCCGCCCAGAAGAGGCGTCCCTCCCACGCGGAGGCGATCATGGCGATGGGCTGGGTCTACCGCCGCCTCGGTCGCTGGGAGGAGGCGCTCGAACAGTTCCACAAGGCGCTTCGCCTCAACCCGAAGCACTACTCGCTTCTCGCGGACGGGCTCGCAAACACCCTCACTCACCTTCGCCGTTACGAGGAGGCGCGGCTCTACTACGGCCGGGCGATCGCGATGTCCCCGGACGTCCCCTTCGCCTACGCCGGGATCGCGTGGACCCACCTCCTCGAGAACGGGGCGACGGAAACCGCGGGGAGGGTCCTCCGCGACGCCTTCGCGAGGACTCCTCCCGAGGAGTGGGTTCAGGAGGTCTTGAGTGGTTGGCTTCAACTCATCGCAGCCGCTCCCGAAGCCCACGAGGAGTTCGTCGGCGGCCTGCGTCTCTCGGAGCTGAAGCTCAGCTCCGGGCTCGACACGACGCTCTACTACATGGCCAAGGCACAGCTTGCGGCCGCAACGGACCGGGAGGCGCCGGCGCGAGCCTACTTCGACACCGCTTTCGCCTTCATTCAACCTCTGGTCGAGGACGCGCACGGCCTTCCCTCGAGCGCATCGCTCCACGATCTTCGCGGAACGATCTTCGCGGGGCTCGGCCGATACGGAGAGGCGATTCGGGACGGGGAAACGGCCACCGGCTTGATCCCCGTCTCGCTCGACGCCATGGAGGGACCGGGGTATCTGGATGCACTCTCCCAATTCTACATGGCCGCGGGGGATCACGACAAGGCGATCGACATCATCGAGCGCCTTCTCGAGATGCCGGGGTACATCTCCGTTCCGTTTCTCGAGGTGCATCCGCTCTACGATCCTCTACGCGACCATCCGCGGTTTCAGCGGCTGCTGAACAAGCAAGGCGAACGAGATTCCGGGGCGTAATCGCCCGATCGGTTTCGACAACACGAGAAGGGAGGAGAGCGTGAAGGTCAAGGAGCGAACGAACGGCGATGTGCTGATTCTCGAGGTATCGGGGAACGTGCAGGGAGGGCCGGACGCCGAGGTCTTTCGCGCCAAGATCGCGGACGTCATCCAGCGCGGACACAAGAAGGTGCTCTTCGACCTCAGCGACGTCCCGTGGATGAACTCCACAGGGATCGGGATCATCATCGCGGGCCTCACGTCGATCACGAACGCCGGGGGGACCGTGAAGTTCCTGAACGTCAAGGAGCGCGTGAAGAGCATCATGATGATCACGAAGCTCCTCACCGTCTTCGAGAGCTTCTACGGCGAGGACGAGGCGGTCGCGAGCTTCTAGCCTGGATTATGCACGCGTTTCCTACTGCGGCTGCGGATCGCGGCCTGGGAAGCCTCCCTTCCGTCGCCGCTTCCTCAACGTAGTGCCGAGACTACGTTTCCGGGAGCGGCTCGTCCAGGTCGGCCTCTCGGCTCGCGCTCCTCACCCTCGCGACGAAAACGCGTGCATAATCCAGGCTAGGAGAACGGGGATGGTCGACCTTTTCGGTGGAAAGAGGTGACCGTCGCCGCTATCCTCGACCGCCGTGAACACATACGACGCCGTCCGCGGCATCACGGACATCCACATCCACGTGCAGCCGCTCCGGGAACTCCGCCCGGGAGTGGAGGAGGCGATCCGCCGGGAGGGGGAGGGGTACCTCGACTTCCTCCGGCGGATCGAGGCGGACCCGTCTCTCCTTCTCGCCGAGATGGACCGGGCGGGGATCTGGAGGGTCGGGCTCGTCAACGACGTGAGCCCGGATGTCACCGGGTTCACCGAGGAGTCGAACGACTTCTCGCTCCGCTACGCCGAAGCGGACCGCGCGCGCCTCCTCCCGATCGCCGGCGTGCACGCGCTCCACGTGCGCGATCCGGAAGGGACCGTCGACAGGCTCGCCGAGTCCGGCTTCGTGGCGCTCAAGATCCACCCCCCGCACCAGGGGTACGCGGCGAACGCGTACCTCGACGATCTCGAGGCGCTCGGCAGGATCTACCGCCGCGCCGAGGAGCGCCGCTTCCCGGTCATGATCCACACCGGAACGAGCGTCTTCCCCGGAGCGCGCAGCCGCCTCGGGCGGCCGATCGACGTGGACGACGTCGCGGTCGACTTCCCCGGCCTCCCGATCATCCTCGCGCACGGGGGCCGTCCCCTCTGGTACGACGAGGCGTTCTTCGTGGTGCGCCGCCACCCGAACATCCGGCTCGACCTCTCGGGAATCCCGCCGAGCAAGCTCCCCGAGTGCTTCCCGCGCCTTCCCGACCTCGGCGAGCGGGTCCTCTGGGGGAGCGACTGGCCGGGGCCCGGGATCCGCGACTTTCGGACCAACATCGATCGGTTCCTCGCGCTTCCGTATCC
This sequence comes from Candidatus Eiseniibacteriota bacterium, assembly GCA_043818685.1. Taxonomy (GTDB): domain Bacteria; phylum Orphanbacterota; class Orphanbacteria; order Orphanbacterales; family Orphanbacteraceae; genus VGIW01. The sequence continues at coordinate 3,779 of JBDRFQ010000434.1, read as the reverse complement.
GGACGAATGGAAAGAGCGGGTCCTCCGAACGAACAGCCTCTCGCTCTTTCCGGCGTGAGGTCGCCGCGCGGACACGAAACAACCCGCCTCTCGCGGACGTAGCCTCATCTGTGAGCGCCGAAGACACCTCGGAGCAGGCGCCCCCCGCGAGATGCGGCTTGGCGGATGCGCGTCGCCCGCGTAGAATGTCCGGGGTGAATCCGAGCCGAGAACCGTCGTCCACGCCCCGCGGTTTCGCGGGCGTCGTTCAGGAGGTGGATCGAACCATGCGCACGCTGCCGCTGATCATCGGGCTCTTTCTCGCGTTTACCTCGACCGCTCTTGCGGGAATCGACGCGCCGCTTCTCGGCTACCACGGCGAGACCGGATACATCCCACAGACGCCGAGCGTGAGCGGCGGCGCGGTCGGCGCCTTCGCGAACCCGGCCTCGTGGGCCACGAGCGCCGACGGGGAGCTCGCGTTCTGGTGGAACGACGAGAACCGGAAGAAGGGGGAGCTCGACAACTGGGGGCTTTCGTTCGGAAAGGGCCTCGGGTTCGCGATGCAGAGGAGCCTTCTCGCGGACGAGGGGGGGACGTTCGGCCTCTACGACTTCCAGCTCGGCCTCGCCGGGGGGGACCGCCGGACCCACTTCGGGGCGGCGTGGCGCTTCGCGGGGAGGGACGCCGGCCGCGCGGGCCGCGAGAACGCGCTCGTCGTGGGGAGCATCCACCGCCCGAACCCCCGCGTGGACTTCGGGCTCTCCGGCGTCTTCTCGTCGGAATCGGAGAGGCGGCTCGGCATCGCCGATCTCGGCATCCGGCCGTTCAAGAAGCCGTGGATCACCCTCTTCGGCGAGTACTCGATGAGCGACGCGGACCGGCTGGAGGACGGCTTCTGGGGGGGCGGCTTCGAGGTGCGTCCCTGGCACGGAATTCATTTGGGAATGAAGTTCCGCGAAGCGGAGGACGGGGACCCGACCTACAGCTTCAACCTCGGCCTCACGATCGACCAGGGAGGCTTCCACGTCCTCCCCGCATACGACCAGAACGACGATCTCGGAACGACGACGTTCCTCTACCGGATCAACCCGCCCCACCGGGGGCTCCCGCTCTCGCCGACCCTCCGGAAGCTCTTCGGCAAGAAGCCGTACGTGAAGCTCGATCTCGAGAACAAGAGGATCACGTATCAGAAGGCGGTCTGGTTCGAGAAGGAGCGGATCGCGTGGATCGATCTCGCTCGGCGTCTCGACCGGATCCGCGAGAACGACACGGTCCGGGGCGTGGCGGTCAACCTCGCGGGGATTCGGATGTCGCCGTCGATCGCCTGGGAGCTTCGGGAGAAGCTGGAAGAGATCCGTGGATCGGGCAAGGAGGTCGTCGTTCACTTCGACCGCGGGGGGAGCCTCGAGTACTACGTCGTCTCCGCCGCCGACCGGCTCAGCATCGATCCGCAGGGGCAGCTCCTCCTCCCCGGCCTCGCCCTCCAGCGGACCTACATGCGCGGTCTTCTCGACAAGGCGGGGATCGGTGTCGACGAGTGGCGTTTCTTCACGCACAAATCGGCTTTCGAGGCGCTCTCCCGGAAGGAGATGTCCGATGCGGACCGGGAGCAGCTCGGGCGGCTCGTCGACGTCGTCTACGAGACGGTTCGCGACGGCGTGTGCGAGGGGAGGAAGATGACGCCCGGCGACTACGACGCCCTCGTGGACGAGGTGGCCCTCTTCACAGCCGAGAAGGCGTACGAGAAGGGGCTCGTCGATACGGTCGCGCGCTGGGATGCTCTCGGGGATTGGCTCAAGGAGCACCGGAACGGCGCGGGCTTTGGAGCGTGCTCGGTGCGCGAGGAGAGGATCTACCCGGACGAGCCGTGGGGGCGGCCGCCGACGATCGCGCTCGTGTATGCGCTCGGCGAGTGCGCGATGGACACGGGAATCCGCGGCCGGGCGACCTCGAAGCACATGCGCGGTCTCGCGAAGGACGGGGAGGTCGCAGCGGTCGTTCTCCGCGCGGACTCGCCCGGCGGCGACGCTCTGCCGAGCGACCTCGTCGCCGAGGCGACGCGGAAGATCAAGGAGGCGGAGAAGCCGGTCGTGGTGAGCCAGGGCGATGTCGCCGGATCGGGCGGCTACTGGATCAGTATGGACGGGAGCAAGATCTACACGACGCCCGTGACGATCACCGGCTCGATCGGGGTGATCGGCGGATGGCTCTGGGACGAGGGGATCGGCGAGAAGACCGGGTTCTCGGCCGACGGGGTGAAGCGCGGGGACCACTCGGACCTCTTCACCGGAATCCGGTTCCCCGTTCTCGGCCGGCTCCCCACCCGGAACTTGACGGACGAAGAAAGAGGGTATATCCGCGAGATCTTCCTGGATCTGTACGGGGAGTTCGTCGGCAAGGTCGCCGCCGGGCGCGGCGTCTCCGAGGATCACGTTCGCGAGGTCGGCGAGGGCCGGATCTGGATGGGGGAGGACGCGGTCGGGAAGCAGCTCGCGGACGAGGTCGGCGGTCTCACAGACGCGATCGCCGAGGCGAAGGCGCTCGCCGGGATCGATCCGGACGCGGAGATCATCCTGGCCGAGTACCCGGAGCGTCCGCGCTTCCGGATGCCCAAGCTCGGGGGAAGCCCGTTCGACCTCCTGTTCTCGCCGCTCGCCAAGGCGTTTGCGGGGGAGGCGGTGCCGGTCTCGGACAGCGGGGAGGAGGACTACGACTTCCTCTACCTCCGGTCGCTCGCGGAGGGGAAGGGGGCGCCCCTTCTTCTCACCCCGCCGGAGGCGATCCCGGAGGGTTGGCGAACGGCGCACGAGTAGCCCGGGCCGTGCGCGCGCGGGGCGGATCCCCCCGCGGAGACAATTGACCGCATCAACGGGTTCATGCTAGAGTGTTGCCACCTCGAACAATCGTCTCTTCGAGGTGTGGAGCGCACATGGACCCGTCGGCCCACGCCCCCCGGCCGTCCGATTTCGATCGGGAGTGGACGGCGCAGCTTCGGGCGCTCTTCTCCTCACCCGCCCCGCCCGTCCGCGAGGCCTTCGCTCTGTACTCCGTCAGGTACCTCCGTTCCTTTCTCCGCGCGAACCGGAACCGGTGGGCGCCGCTCTTTCAGGGCGAGTTCCTCGACGCGGTCGAGGGAGCCGCTGACCGGGCGGTGAGCCTCCTGCTCCGCGAGAGGAGGAGCGACACGCCTGTCTACCCGTTCCTGGCGAGAGGACTGATCGGTGTCCGGCGCGCGCGGGGCCGGGGGGAGGCGCAAGAGAGCCCGGATCCGCCGCCTTCCGACTTCACAGCGTGGATCCGCGGCATCGACGACGCAGAGCTCTCTAGCCTCCTTCGGTGCCTCCTCCGCCGGGAAGGACGACAGAAGATGCTCGCGGAGTGGAAGGAGAGGAATAGGGACCGCGCCTCCTTGTGGAGGCGCCTACGCGCCGGGATCGAAGCGAGCCGGATTCTGTCTCTCCAACACGACGCGCGGGGGTGGCGGGTCGTCCTCGGGCCTGCCTCGGACCTTCACCATCGGTCCCTTCTCCCCGAGGAGATCCTCGATCTGATCGGGGCGGGGTGCCGGAACGAGAAAGACGCGGTTCGTATCCTCGAAAGGAACCTGGTTCCGAGCGGCGGGCACGGCGGCTACCTCTTCCTGCTGGACCTCGTGCGGGTCTTTCACTCTTCGGCGACGGAGAAGATCATCCACTCGGGAGACCAGACGGGAGCGATCCCCCGGTCTCTCGGAGTGCACGTTACCCCCGGGGGGCTTCCCGAGTCGGTGTTCGTCGAGAAGCTCGTCGGGGCCGTAG
>JBDRFQ010000433.1:0-4344 GCA_043818685.1 Candidatus Eiseniibacteriota bacterium | reverse complement strand
GCTTCTTTCTCATCGGCCAGGCGACGATGCGCGGCTACTTCGGCATTCTCCCCTGGCTTCTTCTCTTCTTCGTCCCCGCCGTGACGATGCGCCTCTGGGCGGAGGAGAAGAAGCTCGGGACGATCGAGCTCCTCATGACGCTCCCCGTGCGGGACCACGAGGTCGTTCTCGGGAAGTTCCTCGCGAGCTTCTTCTTCCTCACGGTGACGCTGGCGCTCTCCTTCTCCATTCCGATCCTCATCACGGTCCTCGGCGACCCGGACGGCGGCGCGATCTGGGGAGGGTACGTCGGCGCGGTTCTTCTCGGCGCCTCGTTCCTCGCGATCGGGCTCTTCATCTCGAGCCTCACCGAGAACCAGATCATCGCCTTCATTATCGGGATCACGCTCATCTTCGCCTTCTTCATCGTGAGCGAGGAGTTCGTGATCTACAACGCCCCGCGGTCCCTCGTGCCCGTTCTCAAGTTTCTCGGGCTCGGAGCGCACTACGACTCGATCGGGCGCGGCGTGATCGATTCGCGGGACGTGATCTACTACCTGTCGATCATCGGGTTCTTCCTGTTCCTCAACGTCCGCTCCATCGAGAGCCGGAAGTGGAAGTAGGCCATGGCGGCTGATCGAACCAGGCTCGGAACGACCTCGATCCTCCTCGTCGGAATCGTGCTCGCCGTGCTCATCGTGGTGAACCTCCTTTCGGTCGGCCGTTTCGTGCGGGTCGATCTCACGGAGAATCACGAGTACACGCTGACCGAGTCGACGAAGGAGATGCTCCGCGGCCTCGACGACGTCGTGAACATCAAGGTCTACTTCTCCAAGGAGCTCCCCACGTACCTCGTCACGATGAACCAGACGGTGCGGGACCTCCTGGACGAGTACCTGGCGTACGGGAAGGAGAACCTCCTCGTCGAGTGGGAGGATCCGGCGGACGATCCGGAGACCGGACAGCGCTGCCAGGTGCTCGGCATCCCGCAGGTGCAGCTGCAGATCTTCGAGAAGGACAAGGCGGAGGTGACCAACGCGTACCTCGGCATCGCGGTCCTGTACGAGGACCGGAGCGAGGCGATCCCCGTCGTGCAGGGGACAGAGAACCTCGAGTACGATCTCACCGCGGCGATCCTCAAGGCCTTCCGCAAGGAGGAGAAGGTCGTCGGCTTCCTCGTCGGGCGCGCGGGGCCGAACCTCGAGAAGGGCCTCGCGACCGCGAAGCAGCTTCTCGAGCGCCAATACCGCGTGGTCGCGATCGATCTCACGAACGGCGGCCCGATCTCCGCGGACGTTCGGACCCTGATCATCGCGAGCCCGGTCGATCTCTCCGAGATCGCGCGGTACGCGATCGACCAGTTCGTGATGCGGGGCGGCAAGCTCCTCGTCTTCCTCGATCCGATCGACATCCCCGAGGGGACGATCCGCGCGGTCCCGAAGCGCTCCGGGCTCGACGACCTCCTCGCCCTCTACGGCGTCGACGTCGGCGACAACCTCGTGCTCGACGCGCGCTCGAACGCGAGCGCCTCGTTCAGCCAGGGGTTCTTCATGTTCTCCATGCCGTACCCTTATTGGGTGAAGATTCTCCCGGAGAACGCGGACCCGGACCAGCCGATGGTGAACAAGCTCGGCGGGATCGTCCTCCCGTGGGCCTCGACGGTGAGCGCTGCGGCCGACGTTCCCGAGTCGGTCGCGATCGACACGCTGCTTCACACGAGCGAGTACGCCTGGACGCGCGGGGGGAGCTACGACCTGAACCCGCAGCAGCGCTTCGGCGACGGGCCCAAGGAACCGGCGGAGAAGCTCCCCCTCGCCGTGGCGGCGTCGGGCGTGTTCCCGAGCTTCTTCGACGGGAAGCCGGTCCCCCTCGCCGAGGGATCGGACAGCGCCGCGGCGGGCGGCGCGGGGGGCACGATCACGCGGAGCGCGGAGACGCAGGTCGTCGTGGTCGGATCGGCGAACGGCGTTCTCGACGACATGATCGGGCAGTTCCCGACGAACCGGGTCTTCCTCGAGAACGCGGTCGACTGGCTCACGCTCGGAGACGATCTCATCGAGATCCGGTCGCGCGCCGCGGCGGACCGCCCGCTTCGCGAGGTCTCGGAGAAGGGGAAGGCGCTCGCGCGCTTCCTCGCCGTGTTCGGCGTTCCGATCCTCGTGGTGCTTTTCGGTCTCGTTCGCTTCGTCCGGATCCGGAACCTGCGAGGGACGGCGCTCTCGGCCGAGCAGGGGAAGGGGCGATGAGGCGGAACCCGATTCTACTGGCCGGCGTTCTTCTCGCTCTTCTCGTCGTGATCGTCCTTCTCGCGCGGGGCGGCCGCGGCGGGGCGGGGCGGGAGAGCGAGAGGGACGCGGGCCTCCTCTTTCCCGATCTCGACACGAGCCGAGTCGATCGGATCGAGATCCGCACGCCGCGCGCCGAGGTCGGTCTCTTCCGCGACGGCGCCGCATGGAAGGTCGCCACGGAGGACAGCTTCCCCGCCGATCCCGAGGCAGTCGGGAAGGTGCTCGCCGCGGCGAGGGACCTCTCCGCGCGGGAGATCGTCTCGCGGAAGCCGGACAAGTACGACCTCTTCGAAGTGGACAGCGCGCGCGCGGTCGAGGCGCTCCTCTCCGCGGGGGAGGCGGCGGCGGCGCGCTTCTTCATCGGCAAGAGCGGGGAGGATTTCCGCAGCACGTACGTGCGCGACGCCTCGCGCGAGGAGGTGTTCCGGCAGGCGGATCCCCTCCGGAGCGTCTTTGACCGCGGGACCCGCACCTGGAAGGACAAAGCGGTCTTCCGTCTGGAAGAGGAGAAGATGGCCGCGCTCGAGCTCGAGCGGGAGGGCGAGACGATCCGGCTCGAGAACCGCGGGGAGAGCGAGTGGGCGGTGACGAAGCCGGAGGGGCACAGGCCGATCGGAGCCTTGGGGGTGTCGCTCGCGCGCGGGCTGACGCGGCTCACCTGCATCGACATCGTTTCCATGTCCGACTCCGCCGAGACCGGTCTCGACGCGCCTCTGGCGATCGTCCGCATCGACATGCGGGACGAGCCGGACATGACGCTTCTCATCGGGGCGGAGAAGGAAGGCGGGGGGGGGCGCTACGTGAAGCGCGCCGCCGACGACGTTCTCTATCTCGTTCCCGGGGCGCGGGTCGCGAACTACCTGAGCCCCGCGGACGAGCTGATCGAGCCGGTCCCGCCCGACGCATCGCTCGCGCCGCCCCCGGAGGAGATGGAAGAGCCGGAGGGCGGGGGCGCCGGGGATGAGTAAGCCCCGCCGCCCCGCGTCGCCCGCGAAGAGGAGCGAGGAGCGCGGCGCCCCTTCCGCCCCCCGCCCGACCTTTCCCGAAATCTACATGAAGATGGCGTTCCAGCTCGCGCGGAGGAGCACGTGCCGGCGCCTCCAGGTCGGAACGGTGATCGCCTCGGCCGACTACCGGCGGATCCTCGCCGTCGGGTACAACGGGAACGCCACCGGACTTCCGAACGCGTGCGATCGGGACGATGCGGGGAACTGCGGCTGCCTGCACAGCGAGGAGAACGCGGTCATCAACTGCACCGAGCCCCGCGAGACGAGGAAGATCGTGCTCGTCACGCACCTGCCCTGCGTCATGTGCGCGAAGCGCTTGATCAACCTCGGCGGGGTGGAGAGGGTGTACTACGCGCGCGAGTACAGGAACATCGAATCGACCGAGATCCTCGAGCGTTCCGGCATCGAGGTGGTGAGCCTCACGGTGGAGGAATAGGCGGGCCCGAAGCGGCGGCGGCCGCCGGTTCCCCTAGGCGCCGCGGGCGGGGTGTGATACAAGTTGGAGGTACACGAGCGGCCGCGCGCGGGGCGGGCGCCGGGTGCGGGAGCATCCCGCCGGACGGCGGGCCCGGCCTTCGAGGAACCGCGCGGCGTTTCGGAGGAGATCGATGGCCCACACGTATGAAAAGCTCGCGGCGATGAACGTGACCCGGCTTCGCGAGATCGCCGAGAAGATCGAACACGAGGCGGTTCACGGGTTCAGCACGATGCACAAGGACCACCTCGTGCCCGCGATCTGCACAGCGCTCGGGATCGAGGCCCGCCCGCACCACGAGGTGGTGGGGATCAACAAGGCGGAGGTGAAGGCGAAGATCCGCGCCCTCCGGGCGAAGCGGGACGAGGCCCTTCGGGCGCACGACTCGAAGCAGCTCAAGTTCTTGCGCCGGCAGATCCATCTCATGAAGCGGAAGATTCACAAGGCGACCGTTTAGCCTGGATGAAGCGGGCGGCCCTCGCTTCCTCCGGCGTCCGCCGCGAAGAGAAGAGGCCGTGTCCGAGCCCGAATGCCCTCACTCATCCTGAAGCCGCAGGGGCGAAAAGCCCTTCTCCGCCGCCACCCGTGGGTCTTC
>JBDRFQ010000432.1:0-24073 GCA_043818685.1 Candidatus Eiseniibacteriota bacterium | reverse complement strand
ACGGAGACAACACGAAGGCCGCCTGCAACTTCGTCACCAAGCTCGGGCGGGAAGAGCTCCTCACGGGATACCGCAATCTGATGCGAAGGCTCTACGAACCGGAGACGTACTACGAGAGAGCGCGGGTGCTGCTGAGGACCTGCAAACTAGCGCATCCATCCGTACCGATCGGATGGCGCGGAGTGCACGCCTTTCTCCGATCGCTCTGGCATCTCGGCGTTCTTCATTCCGGCCGCGCCGCCTACTGGAGGTTCCTCGGGCACGCCCTTGTCCATCATCCGAGGGCGTTCGGGGCCGCGGCCGCCCTCGCCATCTATGGCCATCATTTCCGCGTCGTGGCGCGGACCCTGTAGCGAAACCGCGGGGTCTGCCGGCCGGAGAGCCGCCCTCGGAGCGCGTTTGGGCTTCCTCGACGCCTATCGGAAACGCCGTTTGACCCGCCCCCACGAACCGTCCTCGGCTCCCGTCTCGCCGCAGTATCCCTGGATGGTCAGCGTGTAGCAGTTGAAGATCTCGCACGAGACCGGCCCGGGGAAGGTGTACGGGCGGACCTGGATCCAGTACGTGCCGGGTTCGAGGATGCGCGTGATGCTGATCTCCTGGCAGTAGCTGCCGAGCTCCTCGGCGATCAGGAGGTCCGGGTCGAGACACGGGTCGGGACCCGGGGTGGCGTTCCCGTCCATGAGAGACAGAAAGACGTGGAACTCGGCTTCCACGGAAGCGGTGATCGTCTTCGTTTCGGACAGGGCGATCTCGTACCAATCCGAGTCAATGTGCTCGTCCTCTCCGACGGTCCACGAACCGCTCTTTCCGCAGTAGATCGCCGGGTCGCCGTCGCACTCGACGGCCTGAAACACGGGAGGAGCGGAGTCGCAGCCGCCGTTGTACAGATCCACGTAGCCGTCGTGGCACGGAGGCTCCCCCTCGGGGCGCCCGCTGGGCGGGCAGTCGACGGTGCAAACCCCGTTCGTGGCGATGTCGAGAACGTAGGTGCCGCAGGATCCGGCGTAGCCGTCCACGACGATGTAGTAGGTGTGACCCGCGAACACCACCAAGGGCCAGAGTTCGGACAGATACGGGGCCGGGTAGTTCGGGCCGCTGCACTCGTCGTCGTTGCAGGCGAAGGGGTCCCCCGGCGTCCACGCGTCCTCGTAAACGAAGAGCTCGGTGTCGTAGTAGGAGTTGCAGAGACTGATGCAGAGCAACTGATGGACGGCCGGTATGTACGAGTAGACGACGTCGGGCGACGCATGGGGCCCGTAAGGGCAGACCTCGTCGTAGTCGTCGAGGTAGCCGCAGGTGGTTCCCACGTCATGAAAGGGGAGGCTCAGGATCGGGACGGCGCCGGCGAGGTCCTCGCCGCCCTGCCGGTCGGTCACCGGTTCGCTTCCCGGGATCGCCGTCTTCGGGCCGTCGTTCGGGCTTGCCGCGGCGGCGAACAGGACAAGCAGCAGAATCGCTCCGACAACGAGCGCGGTTCTCATCATTGAATCCTCCTCGGCGCAAGGAAGCCGGCGTCCGGGCGTCGGTCGCGCTCATACCCGCCTTGATCCTTTAGGCGGACGAACAGCGGGGAGGCCGGAGGCGTCCTCGCAGATCAAGGCTAACACATAAAGGGCTTGTTCTCAATTGGATCGTTTGGGCGGGCGCGGGAGGGCAAGGGGAGATCCGCACTCCCGGGACTCTCAGCGGCCGGCGGCCTCCTCGCGGGTCGGGGGACCGTCTATTCCAGGAATGAAGAACGGCTTGAGCCCAGGGAGCTTCACCAGGCGGACGCGCCGGAAACTCGCGCCGACGCGCCTCCGTGCCTGAATCGACGCGGCGTTCTTCACGTCGACGAGGTTCGCCGCGACGGAGAACCCCTCGTTCTTCATTTCGCGGTACACCTCGGCGAGCAGGCCTTGAAAGACCTTCTTCCCCCTGTGCTCGGGGAAGACATGGCTCTTGTAGCTGTAAACGGAGCCGGCGGGAAGCGGGAGGGGAGGGAGTCCCCGGACCGGGATCAGGTTCCGGTTCACCCAGGTGTAGCCGGCGATCGAACCTTCGGAGAGAGCGACGTAGCAGGCGCCGCCCAGGGCGAGTGCGGCGCGGAAGTCTCCGTCCGTCTCGTCCCCGGAGCGCTCGACGATTCTCCGCATGTCTTCCTCGCCCGCCGCGCGGATTCGGAGCTCCAGCGGAGACGAGACCGTCCGGACAGAGCTGCTCCTCAAATCCGTCCGGCCGTAGAGAAGATCGAAGTAGCGGATGCCGATCCGAGCGAGAACGCCGGCGATCCACAGCCGGACAGGCGACTTGTAGAAGGTTCTTTCCTCACCCGTCGGACCGGCCATTCGCCCGAATCCTCGACTCCACGATCCGATACTTCCCGCTCGCGTCGCGGGCGATCATCTCGACCGCGACGATCGTAACATGAACGCCGGGAAGAAGCGGACTCAGAGCCCGCCGGATTTCTTCCGCTTTCGATTCGTCGAACTCGAAAGCGGGGATCACGCTCACGACGACCCGGTCGGTTTGTTCCTGAACAATTCGGTACTGGGCGACTCCCTCGACCTTCTCGACGGCGCCGGTCAGCGCGTAGGGGGCAACCGCAGTCCCGTCCGGGCAGGAGAAGTAGTCCACGCTTCTTCCGAGAACGGGCATCATGAGAGGGAGCGAGCGCCCGCAGGGGCAGGATTCCTCCAGGAGACGGCCGGTGTCGCCGAGCCGGTACCGGATCAGGGGCATTCCGAAGTTGTACAGAGAGGTAACGAGGAGCTCCTTCCCCGGACGGCCGTCCCCGGATTCCGCTCCGGGCGTCTCCAGCAGGAGCCAGTCCGCATTGATGTGGTAGCCGCGGCGCCGTGGACACTCCCACGAGATTTCCTTCACCTCGGTGCTGCCGTAGATATCGTACACCGTCGCTCCGAACGAACGCTCGATCGTTCGGCGCGCCCCGGGCCCCAGCATCTCTCCGGAGGTGAAGATGAGGCGGGGGCGGAGGCGCGCGACGCCCGCCTCCGAAAGGCGCAGGAGGAAGCTCGGAAACCCGTAGAGCACGGTCGGCTTGAAGAGAAGAAGCGCGGGAAGGATTTCCGATTCCGGCCTTTCGATGGAAAACGACGCCGCCCGCACCAACGGGCGGCTCGTCCCCTTGTTCGCTTCGCTTCCCTCCTGAAGAAGGGCGACGCGGTCCCAGGGTCGGACACCGCACGCGAGCCTCGCCCGGAGCTTGAGGAGGTGTTTCCCCAGAAGCCAGGCGTCCCGGTCGAAATAGGCGATGGTCCTCCGCCCCTCGGATCCGGAGGTCGTGGAGCTCTCCATCTTCTCCGGCCGGCGTCCCGCGGAAAGGAGGTTCGCGGGCTTTCTGAGATCCTCCCGGGTCGTCACGGGAATCCGATCGATGTCGCGTCTCTCTCGGACGTCGTCCGGCGTGATGCCGGCCCTCTCGAACCTCTCGCGATAGAACCTGCAGTTCTGGAATGCGTGGCGGAGGATCTCTTGGAACCGCCTCCACTGGCGCCTATCGAGCTCTTCCGGGGAAAGCCACTGCTCCCTGTGAATCTGTCCGTATCGAAGAAACGCGCGAGGGAGTCGGTGAATCCGCATCGAGCAATCCCGAGCTTCCGTGTGCGGCCGCGGGGGGCGGTCGTTCGACTAAACCTGATCGCCCGGCAGCGGGCGCCGCCGGTTCACCATCGAAACGAACTCGCGCAGCTTCCCGGATCTCTCCCTGTCGATCCGCTCGACCCTTTCGACGCGGACCCGCGCGCCCGGGAAGTCCGCCCCGAACGACTCCCGAATCCGGCGCTCCGTTGCGTCGCTGAATGTCCGGCCGGGAACGACCGCCACCCGGAACCGCCCGACCTCCTCCTGAATGATCTGGAACTCGTGCATGTGTTCGACGATCGGCCAGATGTGGCGGAGGAGCGTGGTCGAGGAGATCTTCGTCCCGTCCTCCTTCACGACATAGTCGTACATCCGACCCCCCACCATCTTCATCATTCGGAAGGGCCGGCCGCAGGAACACAGCTCGCCGCTCGGAGCGCCGATGTCGTGCAGGTTATACCGGATGAACGGCATTGTGAAGTTGTCCAGAACGGTGCACACGATCTCTCCCTCTTCTCCAGGGGCGGCGGGCCTTCCGTTTCGGATGAACTCCACGACGGCGCAGTCCTCCGCGATGTGGTAACCGCAGTGGTTCCCGCATTCGTACGCGATGTTGTCCGTCTCGAAGGACCCGTAGACGTCGAACACCTCCGAGCGGAACGCCCGCTCGATCTTCGCGCGGTTCGGCATCGACAGGAGCTCCGAATCCGTGAAGACGAGACGGGGCGTCGGGAGCCGGATGTCGTCTTCCAGCGCGCGCGAGGCGACGAGCGAAAGCACGGAGGGATAGCCGATAACGACCGAGGGCCGGATCTCGATGAGAGCCCGGATCTGCGCCCCGAGCTCCCAATCGGAAGGAATAGACCGTTCCCGGAGCAGCCCCAGCTTCTGAAACCAAGGGCCGGCCGCCGGGGGAAGGACCTGAAACCGGGCGACGCGATCGATGAACCTCCGGCCGTTCGTCATGTAGGGCCTCAGGAACTGCGCTTTCCGGAACTGATCGTAGTCGCGGTCGATGAAGAACCGGAGGGGGAATCCTCCGGTTCCGGAGGTGTTCCTGGCGAGGAGGCCTGCCGTGCGGGCAATCCTCCTGTCCCTTAGCGCCTCAGGCGCCGCCGCGTGGAAGTCCGTCTTGTCGACGATCGGCAGCACGCGGAGATCGTCGGCCGACCGGACATCCTCCGGGCGAGCCCCGGCCGCCCGGAGACGCTCGCGGTAGAAGGGAACGTTCTCGTAGGCGTGGTGAACAAGGCGGCGCAGCTTCGCGCTCTGGATGCGGCGGATCTCCGCGGGCGAGCGCTTCTCGTTCCGCATCAGCCGGGCGAAGTGCAGATACTTGGAGCGGAGCATCGGGATCGACCCCCGTGTCGATCAGGTGACCGGGGCGGTGCCGCGCCCCTGGATGCCGGTCCCGAGCCGGGCCGGGCTCCTGATTCCCTTTCCGAACATCTCGTGCCAGATCTCCACGCTGAGGATCGCGATCAAGAGGCGGCTGTAGTCGCGGCGTCCCGCGCTGTGATCGGCCAGGAGGCCGCGAACCGTCTCGGGGACGAAGAAACCGGTTTCCCCGATCCGCCGGGTGGAGAACATTTCCCGGGCGAACTCGGGGAGACCCGCCCGGAGCCAGGTCGCGCGCGGTGCCGCGAGTCCCTTCTTTCTCCGCTTGACGATCTCCGCGGGGAGCCGGCGCCGCATCGCCGCTCGAAGGATGTACTTCTCGCGAAACCGGCGGAGCTTCAGCGAGGCGGGAATCCTCGCGCACAGCTCGACCAGCTCGTGGTCGAGGAACGGGACGCGCACCTCGAGGGAATGACCCATGGAGGCTCGGTCCAGGCCGTGGAGAACGAAAGCCTCGAGCCGGGTCTTGGCTTCGATGTACTGCAGCTTGGCGAACGAGCTCCAGCGAGCGGGCGTTTGGAGCCGCGGCAGGAGAGGCCCGAGGTCCGGTTCCGGCTTCATCAGGCGCTTCAGGTCGTTCGTGAAGAGGCGATCGATGATCGCCGGGTAGGTCGGGCCGATCAGGTTCGCGTAGCGCGCGAGGGTCATCGCTCGGGGCGCGAGAAACGCCTGGCTCGCCCACGGCTTCCATCGGGGGATGAAAGGGCCGAGGAGGCACCTCCGAATCGGGAGGGGGAGGCGCGAGAAAGGCCCCAGCATCTTGTTGAAGCGATACCAATGATAACCGCCGAGCAGCTCGTCGGCCCCTTCGCCGGTGAGGACGACCTTGAGTCTTCTCGAGGCCGCCTCGGAGAGGAGCATCTGCGCGATGTGGACTCCGGAGCCGTCGGGGTCCTCCTGGCACCAGATCGTCTCGGGGAGGAGTCGAAAGTGGTCCGCCCCGCAGACGACCCGCTCGTTCAGGATGTTGAACCGCGGGAAGTCGCTCAGGATCTTGCTCTTCGTTACCTCGTCTTGCGCGGAATGCTCGGGGAAGGCGAGCGAGAAGGTCCGCACGGGCGAGAGGGCCTGATCGCTCATGAGGGCGGCGATCGCGCTCGAATCGATGCCCCCGCTGAGCCAGGCGCCGACGGGGACATCGCTTCTCAGGTGAAGCTTCACCGACTCCTCGAGCTTCGCCAGAAACACTTCGCTCCATTCTCCCGGCGAAACCCGGCGCTCCTCGGCGTCCTGTTGGGGAGGGAAGTCCCAGTATTGATGGACGCGGAACTCTCCCGAGCGGTAGAGAAGGTAGTTGCCCGGCAGGAGCCGCCGGATGCTGCGGAACATCGTCGCCGGGGAAGGGATGAACCCAAGGGTGAAGAGAAACCTCATCGCCTGGGGATCCACCCGCGCGTCGACTTGCCCCGTGATCAGAATCGACTTCTGCTCGGACGCGAAAAGGAGATCGCCGTTCTCTCCGGCCGCGAAGTGGAGAGGTTTGATTCCGAGGCGGTCGCGCGCGAGAAAAAGCCGGCGCTTCCTCGCGTCCCAAAGCGCGAACGCGAACATCCCCCGGAGGCGGTGAAGGCACCCGACTCCTCTCTCCTCGTAAAGGTGGACGATGACCTCGGCGTCGGAGCGGGTGCGAAAGCGGTGCCCGCCGCCGAGGAGCTCCTGCCGGAGTTCCGGGTGGTTGTAGATCTCTCCGTTGCAGACGAGTGCGAGCGTTTTGTCTTCGTTGTAGAGGGGCTGGTCCCCTGTCCGGAGATCGATGATGGCGAGACGCCGCACGCCGAGCCCGATTCCCGGCGACGAATGGGAACCCTCTCCATTCGGCCCCCGGTGGGAGACAATGTCGGTCATGCGGCGGAGGAGACCGGGATCGACCGCGCCGTTCGGATCGGATCGCGCGATGCCGCTGATGCCGCACACGGACGAACTCCTTAGGGCTTTCGATCGAACGATCCTCGCTCTCCATTGTATCACGGCCGGATGCAGGATGCGGAGCCGTACCGGCGATGGCGGGAACCGTGCTCGTCCCGCGGTGTTGTGTGCCGGGAGCACCGCGGAGAACGCTCGCCAGGGAGGGACCGCGAGCCTCGCCCGTGAGCTGCCGGCGTCAGTCGATTTTCACCACCAGGTAGCGGACCTTGCGAAACTCGACGGGGTCCAGGATCCTGAGCTCGGTGCGTTCCTCGGAGACAGGAACCAGCTTGTAGCTCGAACGATTCTGGCCGCTGAGGACGGCTGGGTTGCGCCCCGCGACGTAAAGGACCGATCCCCGATCCGTGTCGAACGGCTTGAAGTGCTTGGGATCCAGCGTTCCTGAGAGCCGGACCGACTTGCCCATGCCGAGAAAACCTCCGGTCTCCTGCACGATTCCCAGGCTCTTGAGGCTCTTCTTGGTGTTGATGACGTAGTGGACGGTGCTCAGCTCGCGATTCTGCTCCGCGATGACCTGATCTTGCTCCGCGAGCCGAGCCTCGCCGGCGGCGACGTCGTCCTCGAGCTCGCCCACGCGGATCCGAAGCGAGTCGACCCGCGAGGTGAGGAACGCGATCACCTCTTCGCGCTGCTCGATCGTTCGCTTGAGGTTCTCGACGAGATGTTCGAGCCCGGCGATGCGGCCCTCGCCCTCCCTGAGACGGTCCTCCAGATCGTGGACCATCTTCTTGCTGATCTGGATGCTCTCCTTGAGATCGGAGATCCTCTCCAGCACCTGCTGGCGGCCGGCGGCGTTCAGCGAGCTTCCCTCGTCGATCCGGCGCGAGAGGTGCATCACCTGGGCCTCGCTCGGCAGGATCGCCGTGAGGCTGTCTTGGATCTCAACGATCGCGCCGACCGCCGCTTCGTAGCTTTCGCGAAGGGAGTCCTTGGAGGCGACCGTGGAGTCGTAGAGGACTCGCGTGGACTGGTGCCCACGCCGCTCCAGCAGAAAGGCGACGAGCAATCCGACCGCAACCAGCCCGATGAAGACCGGAAGGATGGCGCGCTTCATGGCTTGACCTCCTCTTCGAGAATCGTTGGACAAAACGGTGTTCCTCATCGCCTGTTGCCGACCCCCGAGCATTCTACCACCGGTCTCAGGTCGCGGCCCTCCTTTTTGTCGCATCGGTCCCGCGCAGCGAACCGCCGAGGTTCGGCGGCCCGGGGTTCCGGCCGGAGAGCGCCGGAGGCGCCGCGCCCGCGCGCGACATCGAGAATCTCCGGGCGCCGCTCGGGCCGGCGCCGGCGCGGGATGGTATGATCTCGCCGGGAGGCTCTCGCCGCCTGTCCGGGACGATCGGATCCCGGGCGCGGGCATTTCGACCGGGAGGTGCCGATCATGTTCCCGCTTCGCGACGAAAACCCGGCGCTTCACCGATCGGTCGCCGCGTTCGCGATCATTGCCGTCAACGCGGCCGTCTGGCTCTTCGTTCAGAAGATGGGGACGAGCCCCGGCCTTGTTCAGTCCGTGTGGAAGTTCGGCGTCGTCCCCGGCGAGCTTCTCGGAAAGGTCCCGCCGGGGCTCGAGGTGCCCGCCGGCAAGGACCTGGTGGCGGTGCTCGACGGAAAGCCGAGCTGGTGGACCGTTCTCACCTCAATGTTCATGCACGGAAGCTGGTTTCACTTGATCGGGAACATGTGGTTCCTGGCGGTCTTCGGCGACAATGTCGAGGACTCGATGGGATCGATCCGCTTCATTATCTTCTATCTCATCTGCGGGATCGCCGCGGTGACCGCTCAGGTTCTCTCCGGACCCTCGAGCGTCGTCCCGATGGTGGGCGCCTCGGGTGCGATCGGCGGGGTGATGGGAGCTTACTTGCTGCTCTACCCGAGGGCCCCGGTTCACCTCTTGGTGCTCTTCGGTTTCATCCCCGCGCGGATCGTGGTGCCTGCGTTCTTCATGCTCGGCTATTGGTTTCTCCTGCAGGTCGCCGCCGGGGCGTTCGATCGCGGGACGGGGGGCGTCGCATTCTGGGCGCACATCGGGGGTTTCGTCGCGGGCTTCGCTCTCGTGAGGCTCTTCTGCCGCTCCGATCGTCTCGCGGCGTGCCGAGGGAGGAGGGGGCGGACGAGCCGGCTGATCAGCCGGCTCGAGTCGAGGCGCCGGTGAGCGCACGGACCGGATCGCCGGCTCCGCGGGAGCGGACTCACAGGGAAGCCGCGGATGAGTCCTCCGGGGCGGCCAGACCGTACTCTTCCTTCCGTTCCGCAAGGTACGATTGCACCGTCTCCGCCACGAGCGCGTAGCCCCTCGCGTTCGGGTGGCCGTCGACCTTGTGAAACAACGCCGGACCGTTCGCCGCCCGCTCCCGAAACACCGGCCCGAGGTCGAGTGAGGGAATCCCGGCCTCTGTCAGCTCCGGAACGAGGAGGGCCCCCAGCTCGGGTGCTTCCTCCCCGAGAAGGGGAAGGTAGACCTCCTCCTTGGAGGGGAAGACGATCACGAGATCCCGGGTCCCGCGGCTCTCGGCGATACGGTGGATCTCCTTGAACGTCTCCATGACGATTCGGTGCTCCTCTCGCGAGGAATCGGCGCGCGCGGCCGCGTTGTGAAGAGACCGGGGCACCATCTGTATGCGTTCTCCGGAAGGCAGCTCGATCGTTTTTCCCCGGAGAAGACGGCCGTCCCGAAACGATTTCCGGAACTCCGAGAGGAGCGTGAGCAGGCGGCTCCTCAGCACGACGCGGGCCGCCCAACCCTTGAAGCCGGGCCGGTTGCGCGCCTGCCGGAAGGTCGGGTAGTCGACCTCGCGGCCGGAGCGCCACCACCGGTCGAAAAGCAGCGCGTCCTGGAAGTCGTTCGTCGGGAAGAAGCCGATCAGCAAGACGTCCGGGGCGAGCTCCGTTCCGAACGTCTCGTAGATTCGCAGGTACTGCTGGGGAGCTGCTCCGATGAGGCCGAGGGTCACGACTCGATACTGCGGGAGGGCGCGGTCGAGCAGCGTCGTCCAAGCCTCTTCTGTCTTCACGGTCTGGCTGTACGCGAAGGAATCTCCGAGAACGAGAATGTCCGCCCGCTCCGGCCACGGGTGTCGGTTCCGCGGGCCCCAGATTTCCTCGGCCCGCAGCGAGTCGGCGGCACGCGCGGCCGGAGCGCGGTCCGCAAGCGTCTCCGGGAGGGGAAGGTAGCCGATGGTCGGGTGAGGGCCGAACCGCCCGAGACTCTGTTCGGCGAAGTGGAGCTGGCGGCGGGCCCCTTCAGACATGAGGGAGGGGAAGAGCCTGAGCGCTCCCTCGGCAAGAACGAGCGAGAAGAGAACGCTTGCCCCCAGCAAGAGGAGTCGGGGGAAGAGCGGCTGATGATCTCGGTTTCCCGGCATGTCCGAACGTCGTTCTTTCCCTGATGAGGGTGCTACGGGGAAGCGGAGGACCACCTAGCTTCATCAATCAGGTTATCAGAGAACAGGTGAACGGTCAAGGCGCGGGGCGAAAGACGCGTGGTTTCCGGGCGCGAGCTTCGTGCGAAACTCGATTCCGTTTCTCTCTTTCGCGGTCTCTCGGCGGGAAGCCGAACAAGATCATCGAGAACAGGGAGAGTGGGCCGGGTTTTTCGCTCGTTTGTGTCGTTCGATCGAATCGGCTAGTGTCGTGTCCCAGAAGTACCTTGTCAATCTGGGTGAGTCATCGTGGGCCCTGGCAAGGCGCGACGACGAATGCGTATCAAAGAGATACGCCGAGGAGGAGCAACGCAGCCGGGGGCCGCGAGGGCCGACCAGAGGGGAGGGCACTTCTGGGACACGACACTAGAATCGGTTTCATAACCTCCTTCGTCGCGAGATCGCGCGAGAAGCCCACTCGCAAGGACTGAGGGTGGAGACGCCCGGAGGCGGCCTCCGAAGGCCGTTGAGGACGTTTTCGCCCGAAGACGCCGCGGGGGGGGCTTCGCAGCCGATCGCAGCAGAACGGAGGTTGTGAAACCGGTTCTAGGGCGACCACTCGCAGCGGACATTCCACGAGGAGGTCTCCGCCCCCACGGTCCCGCCGAGAAGAGCGCCGGTGGCCGCGCAGGCGCCCATCAGATACCAGTCCACCGGATCGTTCCCGGTGCCGCGGAGCTCGCCGGCGAGCGCGCCGAGGAACAAACCCATCTGCATGCCGGCCCCTGCTCCCTTGAGGGCGCAATCGAAGCGGGAGAGCTCGCGCACGCGGGGGATGAACAGGGCGTCCAGACGGGGGGCCTGCCGACGGAGGAGAGAGATGGAGGCGTCGGATCGACCGGCGGCCGCCGGCGACAGGGCGGGGTCGGGCAAAAGAAATTCAGTCTCGGGATGTTTCAGAATGAAACGCATTCGCAGGGGATGGGCGCCGAGCGCCGGCCGCTGGAGCCCGGGGGCGGCTTCGCCCTCTTCCCCGGTGGCCGCCGCCCCGAAGAGGGCCGGAAGGAGAAGCAAGCATGCGATTCCGGATCTCATCGCTCGAACCCCTGGGGGAGTATCGCCGGGCTCCTCTCTCAACGAGTGTAGCGGGTGTGGAAGAGATCCTCAAGTCGTACCGTCGCCCCGGACACCGTTTCCGCGGCCGGGCCTCGGCGGCTGCGCCGAGAGGTCAGCCGTCCGGCGGCTTCCGCGTCGAGTCGTACCGAGCCGCGCGCGCCCGGTTTCGTGGTAGCATTGAAGCATCGCGGATTCGCGTGAACGGGCGATGAGGTCTCCGCTGCAAACGGCCGCGGGGAGGGAGATCCGCGTGCGCTGCGGGAAACGCGCGCCTGTCACGGGACGAAAACAACCGGAGCGAGAGAACCATGAGACTCGGCAAGATCCTGCTCGCGGCGATCGCGTCTTTGTTATTGTTTGCCGCTCCCGCGCTCGCCGGCGGAGGGGCGATCGAGGTATCCGACGATGCGAAGGAGACGATCGTCCTCCGCGCCGCGGACGCCGGAGGGCGGGTCCTCGTTCACCGCGATGAAGTCCCGTACGGCACGGCTCCCGACTGGGAAAACGACCTGCGCCGGCAGGTCGGCGGCCTTCAGGTGGCCGACATGAACGGCGACGGCTGGAACGACGTTGTTGTGGGGTGCTACATCTCGAGCAGCTACCCGCCGTACGACGACTGGGAGAACCTGATCTATTTCAACACGGGGGGAGAGCTGGAGGCGAGCCCCTCCTGGGTCTCCGCGGACGAGGTCTCGACCGGCGACATTCAGGTCGCCTTCATCAACAACGATTCCTTCCCGGACGTCTTCGCGGCCAACGGGGGCTACGAGATGGCTCCCTCCGTCGTTTACTGGGGCGGTCCGGGGGGGCCTTCCCCCGCTCCCGGCTGGAGCAGCGCCGAGCCCGGCGCCGCATGGAACAACTATGCCCTGCCCTTCGATATCGATCACGACGGCGACACCGACATGATCACCGCGAACCAGGGCAACTCGCCGACCGATCCCAACCGCCCCATCTTCATCTTCTTCAGCGACGCCGGCGTGCTGTCGAACGTTCCCGGCTGGCAATCCGCCGAGACGTCGATCCAGAACTTCCTCGCGGCGGCCGACTACGACGGGGACGAGTGGGAGGATCTGGCGGTTTCGAAGTGGGCGAACTTCGAGAGCGGGATCTATAAGAACGCGAACGGCGCGCTTCAGACGACGCCGGCTTGGACGACAGGGGACACGGATTCGGACAAGGGAGTCGCGTGGGCCGACGTGGACGGCAACGGCCGGCCCGATCTCGCTCTCGGCCATGACCCGACGCAGCTCTGGGGGAACGACGCGGGCGCGCTCTCGGTCGTCTGGAGCTCGGGGGCGGCCTACTTCGGCCACAGCGAGATCCGGTTCTGCGACGTGGACATGGACATGGACGAGGATCTCGCGGAGGTCCACTTCTCCAACGGCATGGTGAACATCTATCTGAACGACGACGGCGTGCTCGATAGCGTGCCGTCCTGGAGCTACGATTCCCCGACCGTCGGCACCGCGATCGCGTTCGGTGACATCAACGGAGATCTCCGGCCCGATCTCGTCGTCGGCAACTCCGGTCAGCCTTGCGTGAAGGTGTTCTACGCGGAGCCTACCACCGGCGTCCGCGCCTCGCCCCCGCCGCTCCCCTCGGTCCGGCTCCATCCTTGCTTCCCCAACCCGTTCAACCCGGCGGCGACGATTCGCTACGAGCTCGCGGCGCCGGCGAGAGTCGGCCTGCGGATCCACGACGTGTCCGGGCGTCTCGTGCGGGTTCTCGCGGAGGGAGTGTCGAGGACGGGCGGGCGTCACGACGCGGCCTGGGACGGGAAGGACGACGCGGGACGGGACGCCGCCCCGGGAGTGTACTTCTGCCGCATCGAGGCGAACGGCTTCGAAGACGCGCGGAAGATGTTGCTGGTGCGCTAGCGTCGATCCGTCGGAACCATCCGGGCTGCTTCGCCCTTCTCGACGGGGGAGGGAGCTCCGCCTCGCCGTGCGGGCGGAGCCGTGGCGTTCGGCGGGGCTCCGGTCCCGAATTGAGCCGGTGCCCGCGATGTGCTACAATGGAAGCTGCCGATAGGAAAGCCTGAACAGTATTCCAGCAAGGAGGATGCCATGAGTTCCTTCGCGCTCGCGGGGAAGACGGGCAGCCCGGGCGGAAGGCCCGCACTTCTCCTCGTTTTTCTTCTCGCGCTACCCACGCTCGCCGCCGGTTCGTCCGAAGAGAGCCCGATGCCGGTCGTCGGCGCGATGAACCCGGCGGCCTTGTACTGCATCGAGCTCGGCTACGGGTACGAGGTGATCTCCACGGCCGAGGGAGAGCGCGGCGTCTGCGTCCTGCCGGACGGCCGCCGCGTGGACGCATGGGCGTTCTTCCGGGGGCGTGTCGCACGGGAGTATTCCTGGTGTGCGCTTCAGGGATGGACCGTTGAAACACGAGAAATCGGCGGCGATTCCTACACGGCCGAGTGCGCAGTCTGCGTCGACGAAAACGGCGCGGAGATCGGCTCCGTGGAGGAGCTGATGGGCCTTGCGGACCGCGCCCTCCGCGGGTTCGGGGCCCCGGTCGATCCGGACCGCGCGGCCGGAATCCGCCCATCGGCGCCCGGGCGCGCCCTTCCAACCTCCTACAACTGGTGCGATCTGGGCGGGTGCACGCCGGTGAAAAGCCAGGGCTCCTGCGGGAGCTGCTGGGCGTTCGGCACAGCGGCGCCGCTCGAGTGCAACATCAAGATCAAGGACGGGGTCACCGTGAACCTGTCGGAGCAGTACCTCGTGAGCTGCAACTCCGACGGGTGGAGCTGCAGCGGCGGTTGGTGGGCTCACGACTACCATCACTGGAAGAACGATCCGTGCGGAGACAACGGCGCGGTCCTGGAAGCCGACTTCCCGTACACGGCGACGGACGAGCCGTGCGGCTGCCCGTACCCGCATCACTACTGGATCGATTGGTGGGAGTACATCGGCGAGCCGTGGGGCGTCTCTCCGACGGACGCGATGAAGCAGGCGATTCTCGACCACGGGCCGATCTCGGTCGCCGTCGACGCCTCCGGCTTCAGCGGCTATTCGGGAGGGGTCTTCACCAGCTGCAGCGGCACGAGCATCAACCACGCTGTCGCCCTCGTGGGATGGGACGACAACCAGGGGACCGACGGAGTCTGGATCCTGCGGAACTCGTGGGGCGCGTCCTGGGGCGAGAACGGCTACATGCGGATCCCCTACGGCTGCAACTCGGTCGGCTACAACTCCTGCTGGGTTCATTATCGCGACCCGATCCGTCTCTCCCTCGAAGGGGACATGCCGGAGTCGATCGATCCGGACCTTCCCACCACGATCACCGTTCGGATCGAGGAGCTGACCGATACGTACGTCGCCGGCTCGGGGCTTCTTCACTGCCGCTTCGGCGAGGGGGAATGGCAAAGCGTTCCGCTCGATCCGGCGGGCGGCGGCCTCCATGAAGCTTCGATCCCCGGCTCCTTCTGCGATGAGCGAACGTGCGAGCTCTATCTTTCCGCCGAGGCGGCCGGCTACGGCGGGGTCGTCGAGCCGTACGACGCGCCTGCGACCGTGTTCCGCGCCGTCGTCGGCCAGCTCCAGACAGTCTTCTCGGACGATTTCGAAGGGGATCTCGGCTGGACGGTCGTGAACGACGGAGGCCTCACGGACGGGCCGTGGGAGCGCGGGATCCCGGCCGGCGGGGGGACCCGCGGGGATCCCCCGAGCGACTTCGACGGGTCGGGGAGCTGCTACCTGACCGACAACGTGGAGGGGAACTCGGACGTGGACGGCGGCTCGACCCGTCTCCTGTCGCCGGCGCTCGATCTTCTCCCCGGAAACGAATATCGCGCGGGCTTTGCCCTCTGGTACACGAACTCGTTCGGGAACGATCCGCACAACGATTGCTTCGAGGTGCACGTTTCGAACGACAACGGGGGGACCTGGGTGGTCGTCGACTCGATTGGCCCGCACACGGTACCCGGCTGGACCGAGCATTGGTTCCTGATCGGCGATTACGTAGCGCCGACGAGCCAGGTGAAGGTCCGTTTCACCGCGTCGGACCTTTCCGACGGCTCGGTCGTCGAGGCGGGGGTCGATGCTTTCCGGGTCGAGCTTCTCCAGTGCGTCTCCACCGGCGTGTCGGCGAGCGTGCCGGCGCCGGCGGGCTACGCCCTTCACGGCGGCGTCCCGAACCCGTTCAATCCGACCACGGAGATCCGTTACGAGGTTCCGAGACCCGGACCGGTCGCGATCGCGATTCACGACGTGGCCGGACGGCGCGTCGCTCTTCTCGCGTACGGGCACCACGAAGCGGGCTCGTACTCGAAGAGCTGGGACGGCAGAAACGCTCTCGGAGAAGAGGTCGCGTCCGGCGTCTACTTCGTTCGGATGGAGGCGGCTTGTTTCGAGGCGACCGCCAAGACAGTCCTGATTCGATAGGCCGGTGCCCGCGGGCGGCCGGCGCCGGCCCGCAAACGAAGACGCGAGAGGGGCGCGGGGGGATGATCATCCCGCGCCCTTTCTCTTCCGATCCCTCCGCGGGCCGATGGTAGAATCCCGAGCGGAAGGCGGGCCCGGGCAATCGGCGCCCGTCCGCTTCTTCGATTCGAGGGGGAGGAGAGCCGGGACTCGATGGTCTTCAACTCCGTCGCCTTCGTTCTCTTCTTCTTCCTCGCCGCGGCCGTGTACTTCGCGCTCCCCCACCGCGTCCGCTGGCTCTGGCTAATCCTCTCGAGCGCCGCGTTCTATCTCAGCTTCATTCCGGCGTATCTCGGCGTCCTTCTCTCCGTCGCGCTGCTCAACTACGCCGCCGGCCTGGCGATCGAGCGGAGCGCGGGGGCAAGGCGGAAGAGGGTCTTCGTTCTCGGCCTCGCCGCCAACATTCTCGTCCTGGTGTTCTTCAAGTACTCGTCCCTCTTCGACGCCACCCTCTCCGCTCTCGCCCGGTTTCTCGATCTTCGTTGCCCGGAGGGCCTTCTCCGCGTCGTCCTGCCGCTCGGCCTTTCCTTCTTCGTTTTCACCGCCCTCGCCTATCTAATCGAGATCCACAGGGGGAAGATCCGCGCCGAGCGCCATCCCGGCGTTCTCGCCGCGTACTTCCTCTTCTTCCCGAAGCTCGCCCAGGGACCGATCGAACGCCCCGGGGATCTCCTCCACCAGTTCCGCGAGCCGCACGCGCTCGACGCGGAGCGGATCTCCTCGGGTCTTCGTCTCATGCTCTTCGGCTACTTCAAGAAGCTCGTTGTCGCGGACCGCCTGGGCCTCTATGTCGACGCGGTCTACGGAAACGCGGATCATCACGGCGGCGCGTCGCTTCTCTTGGCCACCCTCTTCTACTCGTTTCAGATCTACGCCGACTTCTCCGGCTACACGGACATCGCCCTCGGCTCCGCGAGGGTTCTCGGTTTCCGGCTCTCGCCGAACTTCCGCCGCCCGTATCTCGCCGTTTCGATCAGCGACTTCTGGAACCGGTGGCACATCACGCTGTCCACGTGGCTGCGCGACTACCTCTTCCTGCCGCTCGCGTATTTCTTCTCGAACAGAATACGCGGTCCGCGCGTTCTCTTCCTGAAGGCGGACAAGTGGGTCTACTTCTTCTCGGTCTTCATCACGTTCCTCATCTGCGGCGCCTGGCACGGGGAGGGGTTGAACTACGTCGTGTGGGGCGGGCTCTACGGCCTCTATCTGACCGTCTCGACCTGGACGAGAAAGGCTGAGAGGCGTTTCGTCCGTTCGATCGGCCTCGCCCGGCGCCCGCGGTTCCACCAGGCGCTGCGCGTGCTCTCCACCTTCGCGCTCGTGACGTTCGCGTGGATCTTCTTCCGCGGCGGCGAGACTGAGAGGATCCTCCAGATCATCGGCAAGATCGCTGCGAGCCCGGGCAGGCTCTTCCTCGACTCTCCCTCGACGATGATCTACTCGGTTCTCGGCGTCGCGGCTGTGATCGTGCTCGACGTCAGGGAGGAGTTCTTCGAGGGCCGGTTCTCTCCGTTCGCGCACCGATCGGCGTTCGTGCGGTGCTTCGCGCATGCCGCGCTGGCCGTCACGGTTCTCCTTTTCGGAGTGCTTGACGGCGGCCAGTTCATCTACTTCCAGTTCTGAGCGGGGGAGCGAGGGGCGGCGGTCGTATGACAAGCGGTGGGACAACCAGCAGGGCGGGGGGGATCGCCGGGATCGTGCGAAGCGCGCTGCTCTTCCTCCTTCTTCTCTTCACGCTCGACTACGGGATCGGAAGCTCCCTCTGCCGCTTCTACTTCCGGCAATCGTCGGGCGAGCAGTACCGGACGACCTACTCGATGGAGCGCACGACGGCGGGGATTCTGGTCTTCGGCACCTCGCGGGCGAACCATCACTATGTTCCTTCGGTGTTCGAGGAGGGCCTGGGAGATGACTTCTACAACGCCGGCCGGGACGGGAGCTCGATTCTCTACCACTACGCGGTTCTGGCGGGCGTCCTGGCGCGGCACACGCCCCGTGCGGTCGTCCTAGACATCACACCGGCCGAGTTCGCCCGGTCGAGAGCGCCCTATGAGCGCCTGACCGCCCTGCTCCCCTACTACGACACCCATCCCGAGGTCCGGCCGGTCGTTCTCCTGAAGAGCCGTTTCGAGAGGCTCAAGCTGCTCTCGCGGATCTATCCGTTCAACTCGTCGCTTCTCACCATCGCCATGGGGAATCTCGAGGCCAACAGGAAGAGGAAGCCCGACATCAAGGGCTACATCCCTCTCCGGGGGAGGTGGGGGGGCCCTCCCGGCAAGGCGGAGCTCGCCGCCGACGAGACGATCGATCCGGCTCTCGTCCGCCACTTCGCGCGCTTCCTCGTCGAGGCGCGCGCGCGCGGAATCCGGCTCCACGTGGTCGTCTCTCCGGCTTATCGCGAGCCGGGGCCGCCGTCGCGCTCGCTCCGGATTGCCGGCGAGATCTGCGAGAAGCACGGCGCGGCCTTCTCCGATTTCACCTCGAGCGCGTGCTTCTTCGATCGTTCGGACCTTTTCCAGGATCCCTATCACTTGAACCATGAAGGGGCGGTTCTCTTCTCCGAGAGGATCGTTGAGGAGATCCTGCGGGAGAGGGGGAGCGCGGGGGGCGAGGAACCCCGCGACGGTCGATAGAGCGCGCGGCGCGCTTCGCCGCGCGGTCGAGGGCCTGGTCCGGTGGAGAACCGCGAGGACACCCGGGATCGCCCGCAACGGAAATCGGGGACACGGAATGCCGCGTCCCCGAAACCGTGCTCATCGGCCCCGCACGCCTCGCGGAATCACCGCACGAGGGTCACCCGCTTCGTCTCGATCGTCCCTTCCGATGCGTACCGCACGAAATAGACGCCTGGCGCCGCGAGCTTCCCGTCATCGCGGCTCCCGTCCCAGTGGACGATCCGCTCGCCGCCCGTCTCCGCCGCCGCGACCAGGCTTCTCACGTGGCGTCCGGCGATGTCGAAGACGTCGACGGAGACGCGCCGGCCCGCGGGCGCGCTGAACCGGATCCGCGCCTCCCCGGACCGGACCGGGTTCGGATAGACGCCGAGGAGGGCGGCACGGCCGGCCGCCGGTGTCTCCCCATCGGGGCCCGCGATCCCCGTGGAGGTCGGCGAGGCGACGAGCTGGAAGAACCCCTCGATGACCGCGCGCGCGCCGCCGGTCTTCTCCGGGGAGTCTCCTTCCGCCTCTTCCCGGCCGAGCTCTTCTCGATCCGCTCCGCCGGAAAGGAGGTCGGACGACTCCCGCATGGCGCGTCCCGCGAGCAGGGGCGGCGGGATATCGATATTGGCGGTGAAGTAGATCCGGACGTCTCCGTCCGCGAAGTCGCGGTCGCTCATGGTGAGGGCGCTGATCCCCGTGAAGTCGGTGAGAACGACTCCCGGATCGGCGACCCCGTCGCCCGTGATGTCGACCTCGTCCCCTTCTTTCAGGAGGAGCCGATCGTTCAGGTAGAGGGCCTCGACCGTTCCGCCCTGAATGTCCCAGATGAACGAGACATCGCCGTCTTCGTTCATGTACGCGCCCTCGATCGATCCGGAGAGAACCTCCCCGTCCAGGGTGTCCCCCTCCCGGTACTCGATGACGCCGTCGACCACGATGATCTCATCGAGAGACACGACCGACCAGTCGGTGTCCCCCGTGAACATCCAGCGCCCGTCCGTCGTGATTCCGGCGTTGTCGAAGTTGTCCCAACGCTCGCCGGGAAGCCCGCCGGCCGAGACGGGGATCGCCCCGTTCTCGCTCACCGGAAGGCCATCCACGAGGATCACCGCTCCGTCGATCACCATGTGGTTGTTGTTGAGCGACGAGCCTGTGACCGTCTGCACCTCGGCGATGTAGTGGTCCCCCCACCAGGAGAACCGGTAGTCGAAGCTGACCGTCTCGGAATGGTCGAGCGTGTCGGGGAGGCCTGCGATCACGCCGCCTCCGGTTAGGAGGGGCGTCGTGCCCACGCCGTAGAAGAGCCCCCGGTTCGTCGTCGATCCGCCCTGGGTGGGTGTGATCCCTCCGACGAAGTAGGGATTGTTGTTCCCCGTGACGTCGGGCCTGCTCCCGAAGCTCCAGTACATCCCCGTCAGGTGGGGATAGGCCTCCTCCTCGATCATGATCTTGGTGCCGTCGAGATAGACCGCGTCGAGGCCCGAGTTTGCGGTCGCCGTGTCGGTGCAGAGCGGGCTATAGGCGACATGCAGCTGGTTGCTGACGCCGAAGAAGCTCTCCCAGGAGTCCTGCCGGTACTGTCCGAACGTCCCCTCGGTCCGGAGCACCGATCCGGAGCCCGTGTACACCCCGCCCCAAGCATGGCTCAGAGTGGTCACTCCGTCCGACGTGTTGACCGTGGCCGCGTAGCCCTGGTTGTGGCTGACCGCGGTGTTGCTGATGCTCGTCACCGTGTGGCCGGCCGGCCCGCCGGGGAGCGAATCCCCTTCCAGAAAGAGCGCGGTCGGGACCTCGCCGTGCGCCGGCAGCGAGAGGAAGAGAAGCGGCGCGACGAGGAGCAGCGTGAACCTCCTCTGCATGGCGGCACCCTCCTATTAACGAGTCGGTTTTTCGGCTTCCCGCGGCGGGCGGTGCGTGTTCCGGAACGAGGTTATCCTAGCACAACAGGGACGCCCGATTCAACCGGAACCGGGAAGCGCCGCGCCGCGCGGGGCGTCACTGCCACGCCCCCCGGCGCGAGGGTGCAAGCGGGCGACCTCCATTTCCTGTTGAAAAACCCGATTCCGTCCGGTATAATGCACAGTTGAGTCTAGGCCGTACGCTCCCCTCCCGAGCCCACCGCGAGACAGAAGCGTAAGGGGTGGGTTTGCCGGCAGTTGCTCGCAAAGCTGAGTACCGAGGGCTTCCCGGTCGCGGAGTTCTCCGTGGGCCCGACGCCTTGGGCGGCGGGTCAGGCGCCGGTTCTTCTCCGCGCCGGTCGGCGTCGGCTTTGGTGATAGGGAACCCCGCTCACGGGGATCGCATGAACGGGAGGGACCTGGCGGGCCCTTCGGGCTCGAGCCCGCCGGCTTCCGGGCTTGCATCTCGAGGTTAGGCAACGGGGCCGGAGGAGGTGGTAGAAGACACGCGATTGTCACCAAATACGTTCTCGCAGGGGCTGCGGGCGGCTCCGCTACGCCCCCCCAGCGGCAGCTCTTGCTCATCGACATTCACCAGGAGGGCATGGCCGATGAAGACCGCTAGCCGAAACGCGTTCTCGATCCTGATTCTCGTTGTTGCGCTGCTCGCCGGAACGGCGGGCTTCTCCCTCGGGGAGAGCCTCAGCGGCGGCTACATCCGGTACTACGACAACGGGACCAACGGGATCCTCAATCTCAGCGACGGGAACTCGTGGGTGATCACCTTCACGGGTCTCGACTTCGACTTCTTCAACGGGAACTTCGAGCTTCTGGTCGGGGACCGGGGGCCCGGATCGAGCTGGAAGAAGTTCCCCATTCGGATCGTCACCGACAACGGCGGTCCGGGGGCCCACCTGCTCGAGGCATACGACGCGGAGTTTGCATCGCTCAAGAGCTCGCACGCTCTCACCATCGGTCAGGGGCTGAATCCGATCGACGTGCGCATGGTGATGAGCCAGAATCCGGACGACACATGGCACATCGTTCCCTTCGTCCGCTTGCAGAGCGGCCAGTGGACGCTCTTCTCGGGCGGCGCGTTCGATTCCGACGACGCCTTCGATCTGACCAAGTCGATGCTGACGCTTCAGTTCGGCGCCGGCGCCAGCGGGATCGCCTACTTCGACGTGCCCACCGCCCAGGCGGGGAACGTCCTCTGCGCCCCCGACCCGATCGACTTCAACATCGCGAGTCCCACCCGCACGGCGACCGTCGAGTACGCCGGCGGAGGGAGCGGTCTTCTCTACGCGTACTCCGTTTCCTTCTCGTGGGACGGCGCGGTGGTGTCGACCGATTCGAGCAAAGTGACCCAGGGGACCCTCCTCTCGAGCCAGGGGAGCACCTGGTTTGAGGTGCACACCACCGGCGCGAACACGCTCACCGTCGACTGCACGCTCCTCGGGAGCCAGCCGGGAGTGACCGGGCCGGGCGCGATGTTCAACATCGAGTTCACCGGCGTCTCCTGCGACACGAGCACGCTGGACATCACGATCGACGAGGTTGTCGACTCGGACAACAACCCCCTGACGGGCTTCACCGAGGATGACGCCCTCCTCTTCGTCGATACCGCGGTTCCGGTCTTCACCATCAACGGTCCGTATCCGGACAGCGCCTGCTACAACACCGATCCGGTTCTGGACCTTTCGGTCGCCGACGCGTGCAGCGATCTGGACGACGCCTTCTACAAGATCGACGCCGGATCCTGGCAAAGCGACCCGGACCTCTTCACCGACTACGCCGGCGGCAGCTGGTCGAACGCGTCGTGGACCGTTCCCGGCTTTGCCGGGCTGAGCCAGGGGACGCACACGGTCCGTTTCTACTGCGTCGACGACTTCGGCAATCCGAGCGCCGAGGCGAGCTGGGACTTCATCAAGGACACGATCGACCCCTCTCCCGCGAGCGGTTTCGCGGCGGGGACGGGGCACGGCAAGGTTCACCTGACCTGGGCGAACCCGACGGCCGATTTCGACCATGTCGTGGTGGTCCGCAAGGCGTGGGACGATCCCGCTCCTCTCGGCTACCCGGAGTTCGCGCAGCCCGCGGACGGGTATCCGGTTGATCCCGCCGACGGCGTGACCGTCTACAACGGGACGGACGAGAGCTACGACGACGTCGTCACGGATCGGTCCATCTACTTCTACCGCGCCTTCGCCTATGACTGCGCGGGCAACAAGAACGGCGGAACGCCGCCGACCGATCCGCTGCCGGATGCGTTCGCCCAGGGCGATCGCTCCACGAACTACTGGCTTGGCGACGTCACGCAGTCGGGCGGCGGCGGGTACGACGGTTTCGTCGATTTCTTCGACATCAACGCGCTGAGCGGCGGGTACCGGCGCTACTCCCCCGGGAGCCCTCCGGTTCCCCCGCACGACGAGCTGGACGTCGGACGGACCGATGACGGAAGCCGCCTGGGCGTTCCGATCCCGGACGACGAGATCGAGTTCCAGGATCTGGTCATTTTTGCCATGAACTTCAACGTCGTCGGCCCGACCGGGAAAGACCGGCCGGTCGTTCGCCTCGCGGGTCGCGGAGAGGCGGGAGCGCCGGTTCTCCGTCTCGACGTCTCCGAGGACGCGGCCGAGGATGGGGAGACCTTCGCTCTCCGGCTCTCGCTCCGCGGGAACGACGCGCAGGTGAAGGCGGCCGGCGTTCTCCTCGGCTACGATCCGGACCGCCTGGAGTGGGTGGAGACGAAGAAGAGCGATGAGCTGGCTTCGGCCCGCTCCTTCGTGTTCTTCCAGAGCGGACTGGAAGAGCCGGGCCGGGTGTGGGTGGATCTCGCCGCGCTCGGAACGGGCGAGGTCATCCACGGATCGGGCGAGCTCGCCGAGATCGTCTTCAGGGTGAAGGCGGGCGCCGATGTGGACGTTCGCTTCGAGGACGCGGATCTCCGCGACGCGGAGGGCGCGCGGCTCTACGCCTCGCTGAACGACCTTTCGGCCGATGCGGGCGGGTCGATCCCGCTGGCCACGCGTCTATCCGGCGCGCGGCCGAACCCGTTCAACCCGACCACTTCGGTGATGTTCGATCTGAGCCGCCAGGAAGACGTCCGCCTCAATGTGTTCGACGTGAAGGGACGTTTGGTGCGCACCCTCGTGGACGAGTCCCGGAGCGCGGGGAGCCACACGGTGGTGTGGGACGGCAAGGACGACACGGGGCACGCCGTCGGCAGCGGACCGTACTTCGTCCAGCTGCGGGCCGGCCTGTACGAATCGACCACGAAGGTGGTCATGCTTCGGTAGAACGGAACGCGACGACCATTCCGGGGAGGCGATCGCGCTTCCCCGGAATGCGTCTTTTCTTGGAGGGAGTGCACGCGCCGATAAGGAAGGGGAGAGACGGATGACGATGCGAGGAGCCTTGCGTTGCGGTGCGCTTGGTGCGGTTTTGGTGGTCCTCGGCGCTTTCACGCCGGCATCGGCCGATCCCACCGTTTACCTCGAGCCGGAGAGCACGACGGTCGCTGTCGGCCAGGAATTCGACATCCACTTGATGATCGACGACGGGACCGACACGATCTCGAACTTCCAGGTGATCATCCGGTTCGATCCGGGCATCATCGGGATGGTCGGCGTCGACGAGGGTTCCCTCTATGTCAGCGCCGGCCATGAGACCTTCTTCCACGTGGAAGAGGAGTCATTGGG
>JBDRFQ010000431.1:0-4276 GCA_043818685.1 Candidatus Eiseniibacteriota bacterium | reverse complement strand
TTCGAAGGCCCATCGTTCCCGCGACGACGACATCGCGCGCCCCCCCCGCGCGCGCGGCGGCGAGAAGCGTCCTCAGCGCTTCCAGCGTCCTCGCGGCGGCCGCCTCTCCGATCGACCCGCTCGCCTGAAGCCCTTCTCCCAGACGCGTGACGATGAGCCGGTCCTCGATCGTCTCGAAACCGGCGGCGGCGGCTTTCGCGACGAGGAGCTTCACCGAGTTCGTTCCGATGTCGATCGCCGCGCGCGTGTCCATCATTCGCCTCCCGCGGCTCGAGCCGCGCGCCCGTTGCCGCCTCCGGGCCGCGGTGCGCGCGGCCGCCGCACGGCCATGAGTCCGAGGAGGGCCGCCGACGCCGTCCAGAGAACAGCGGAGTCCATCCCGAGGAGCGGCAGGAACACGAGGCTCCCCGCGAGCGCGCCGACGCTCCCTCCGAGCAGATCCGCCGCGTAAAGCACCTCCCCCGACGCGCTCCTCCTCTCCGCGGCGCGGCAGAAGACCGCTCCGACGAAGAGCGCCCCCAGAAGAAGCCAAACGAACGAGACGAGGACCGATTGCGCGCCGCTCCAGTGAAAGAGGAGCACGGAGAGCGACGCGTGAAGGGCGAGCGCCAGAAGGAGAACGGGGCCGCCCCGGGGCGATCGCGCGGCGAGCCGGCCGGCCGGGGGAGAGAGCGCGAGCCCGCCCATGAATCCCGAGAGGAGGAGGCCGATGTCCCGGTACAGAACGCCGCTCGCGGTCTGGAACCGGAGAAGGACGGCGAACTCCACCACGATGCCGGCGAAGCCGGCGAGCGCGACGACAAACGCCTCGGTTCGCGAGGAGCCCCGCCGCAGCATGAGAAGGACGGCCAGGACGAGGAGGAGGAGCGCCCAGATCGAAGCCGCGCCCGGGACATCGAGATCCGCGAAGGACCTGTGAAAACGGGAGAGCCAAAGCAGGATCGTGAACGAGTAGCAGACCGGCCGCCCGTCGGAATTGACCGGCGTTTCATGTGCGGCGAGCGTCTTCTCGATCTCACGAAAGCGGTCGTTCGTGTAGAGATAGCGGATGTACGCATCGTTCACGAGTCGGATTTCGACCCCTCGCTCCTCGAGGCGGCGCCCGAGCGCCGCGGGATCTCTCTCGAGCGTCCGGTCGGAGGCAAGGAAGACGTTCACCGTGCCCGGGAGGACGACGGCGTCGGAGAACGCTTCCCTGAGCGCGCGATGGATGCTCGCGTTGCGGCGCGCGAGCTGCGCCGTCCACAGCTGCTCCGCCGACGCGAGCCGAAACGCGAACACGCCCCCCGGCCGGAGGAGCCCGGCCGCGTCGCGGAAGAACTCCCGCGTGTAGAAACGGTTCGACGCGCCGGATCCCGGATCGGGCATGTCGACGAGCACCGCGTCGTACCGGCGCTCCCCCTCCCGCGCCGCGCGCCGCGGATCGCCGAGAATGAGACGGACCTCCGGAGCATCGACCTGAAACCGCGTCTCCTCGGGGAGGTGCGCCCTCCCGAGATCGAGAAGAACACGGTCCATCTCCAGCACGTCGATCCGCGCCGGGCGATGCTTCCTCGTCTCGGCCAGCGCGCCGGTCAGCGAGCCCCCCACGAGAAGAACAGACTCCGGAGCCTCTCTCTGAACGAGCGCGAGGTGGACGAGCTCCTCCGGATCGGTGCTCTCCGTCTCGAACGAGAGGGCGCCGTTTTCGAAGAAGACGATCTGCCCGCCCCTCTCCGTCACCGTGATCCGGCCGTACGGAGAGTCCCGGCTCTCGAGCAGGGAGGGGAAATGCCATCGCAGGGTCGCCCGGTCGGCCTCTTCGCCCCCGAGAAGGAAGACCCCGACGAGGGCTGCTCCCGCGATCCGCGAGAGGAGCCGCCACGCGATCGGGAGGCCTGGAAAGAACGATGCAACAAAGAGCGCCGCCGCGCCGAGGAGAAGCGAGACGGCGGAGGCGGGCGCGCCGGCGGCGAGGAGAAGCGCGGAGGCGATCCCCCCGGCGACGCCGCCGAGAGACTCGAGCCCGTACGCGGGCGCGAAGCCGCCTCCAAACGCCGTCGAACGGCGCGCGGCCCGAACGAAGGCGAGCCCGAGGAGAAAGCCGACCGGCGCGAGCACGACCGCCAGCGCTCCGATCTGCTGCCCGACGGGGAGGAACGCGCCCGGCGTCGCGTGGAGGAGAGGACGCAGCGCGCGGGCCAGCACGACGGTTCCCGGGATCGCGAGGCCGAGGAGCGCGAGGCATCGGGCCGGGTCCGCCGCGTTCCCCTCCCCCATCCGGCGCCCGGCGAGCGCCCCCGCTCCGGTCCAGATCATCCAGAAGGAGATCGAGAGAAGAACGACCAGCTCGCTGCCGAAGAAAGCGACCGCCAGCTCCCGCAGAAGGACGACCTGGCCGAGAATCGAGACGAACCCGATGAAGATCAGAACGAAGCACATGGGTGCTGCGCACGGCCGGGCGGAGACGGAAGACCGCGCGTCCCGTGTTCCGGGCGCGCTCCGTCCGTCACGGACCGGCCTCCCCCTCGTGGAAGACGTCTGCTTGAAACACGAACAGACGCGCCTCCTCCCTCCAGCATCCGCCCGCAAGACCCGCCTTCGCGCAGAGATGATCGAGCATCTCGTCGCGGCCCCAACCTTGCTCGGGCGCCACCTGGGGGAGGAAGACGGCGGATCTTCCGTTCTTCTCGACCACCACTCCGTCGCGCCCGATCACGATCTCCTCAGCCGACGCGATCGCCCGCCTCGGAGTGAGAACCGAGATCTCGATCTGAACGCCGTCCCACTCGCCTCTCGTCAGGGGAGCGAACCGGCGGTCGTTGAAGGCGGCCTGGAGGGCCATCGAGGTCACCACCCAGTCGAGCGGGCGGTCTTCCGCCATGTGCCCGACGCATCCCCGCAGCTCCCCTTCCTTCTTCAGCGTGACGAAGGCCCCTCTCGGGGCGCGGAGGGCCGGATCGTCCGCGCGCGGAAGAGGGGCGGTCCGCGTCAGGAGGTGCTGCTCGATCGCCCGCCGCGCCCTGCGAAGGAGGAAGCGCTTCTCTTCCGCGCGGAGCGGCGAGCCGTCGTCGACCGCCCCCGGGCGCTCGAGGCCGGAGAGATCGGGCGGCGGCTCCCCGGCTCCGAAGACGACCGCCCCGTACCCGACGACGCGGCCAGGGTCGCCGATCGCGGCGTCGCCGGAATTCGCGTAGCTGATCACGGTCCCGCGCCCCCGGTTCAGCCGCTTCGCGGCCCGCATCGCCGTCAGGACCGGCCCCTCCCCGCACGCGCAGGTGGAGAGGCCCGGCGCCCCCCTGTTCATCTCGCGGTCGATCGTCCCCTTCACCTCCTCGAGATCTCCCTCGGCGATGGCGCGGAGAACCCTCGTGTCGATCTCCACCGCGTCCTCATACGCGGGGTAGTGGGAGAGATCGGAGCTCGCGACGAGAAGGACCTTCCGCCCGGCCGCCGCGTCGGCGATCGCGTCCCCGAGGGCGGCGCAAAGATCGAGATCCCCGCTCCCCACGACGAGCGGCACGATCTTCGCTTTCGGGAAGAGCACCTGGACGAAGGGCACCTGCACCTCGACCGAGTGCTCCCTCTCGTGCGCGTCCTTCCGGAAGACGAAGCGCCCGTCCGATCGCATCAGGCTCCTCGCGAACTCCTCGTCCACGGGAACCTCCCCGAGCGGCGTTCGGAAGGAGCCCTCCGCCCAGAGCGCGGCTCCCCGAAAGGAAGGAACCGTGTGGTTCGTTCCAAGAATGACGACGGTTGAAACATCAAGACCCTCGACCTGCTTGTAGGCGTCCGCGGCGATCTGCGCCGAGTAGATGTAGCCCGCGTGGGGCGCGACAAGGGCGAGCGGATCCTGCACGGGACGGCTCACCGCGTCCTCGAGGTAGTACTCGATCGCCCGCCGGAGCTCCGCCGGGTCGGCGGGGTAGAAGCTCCCCGCGACCGCCTCGGGCCGGACCCCACCGGCGGCGGAGGCCGCGCCCGAGACGGAGAGGAGCGCGAGAAGGAGGAGCGCGAGACGCCGGGAGGGGCCGGAGGACGGAATCGGATGCCTGGCGCCGAGGAATCCGGTTCCTCGCTCGCTCGCAGGACGCGATCCGCGCCCGCAGCAGAAGACGCGTGCCAGATTCAGGCTAGCCTGGACTCCGTACGCGTGTTCGTCACGAGAGTGCGGAGCGCGCGCCGAGAGGCCGACTTGGACGAGCCGCTCCCGGAAGCGTAGCCCCGGCGCTACGCTGAGGAAGCGGCGACGGAAAGGAGGTCTCGCAGGACGCGATCCGCGCCCGCAGCAGAAGAC
>JBDRFQ010000430.1:0-4014 GCA_043818685.1 Candidatus Eiseniibacteriota bacterium | reverse complement strand
CGTTCATGTGCGAAGAGAAGGGGAGTACGCGCTCCTCGGGCGGACGCGCGACGACGCGGCGGGAGAGGCGTTCGACAAGGTGGCGAAGATGGCCGCCCTCCCCTACCCCGGAGGGCCGGTGATCGACCGCCTCGCGGCGCGCGGGGACCGCGCGCGCCATGCGTTCCCGCGCGCGAGGCTCGAGCCGGACACCCTCGACTTCAGCTTCAGCGGCGTCAAGACCGCCGTTCGCTACGCGCTCCGCGACGACCCGTCCCTCGGAGGCGAGGAGAACCTCCCCGATCTCCTGGCGAGCTTCCAGGAGGCGGTCGTCGAGCCCCTGGTCGAGAACGCGAGGCGCGCCCTGGAACTCGTGGGCGAGTCGCGGGTCGCGGTCTGCGGGGGAGTGGCGGCCAACTCGCGCCTGCGGAGCGCCTTCGCCGAGATGGCGGAGGAGACCGGCGCCGCGCTTCTTCTCGCGCCGCTCGAGTACTGCACCGACAACGCCGCCATGGTCGCCTTGGCGGGCGAGGCGGCGTTTCTGAAGGGTCGCACGGCCCCTCCCGGCCAGGGCGCCTCCGCGGATCTTCCCCTCCCGTTCAAAGACTGAACAGGCGGCGCAGAGTGCGCCGCGACCTCGCATTCCGCCACTCGGCACGCGCGCGGGCGAACTCCGGGCGGACGGCCCGCGCGGGACTTCCTCTCCGAAGAAGGTGAAACCGCAAGCGCTACGAACCCGCCGAGGGGCCCGAAACGCCCACCGGGACCGTGGCACGCTCCTTGCCGAATCTGTGCACGAGAAGAACAAAGGAGAGACACGAGACGCGGATCGGGGACCCGCCCGTGGTCGGGACCCGAACCGGAAGGAAAGGGACAATCGGTGAAGGGGATCGAGAAGGAGAGGATCCTCGTGATCGACGACGAGGACGCGATTCGCCGGATCATCGGTCTCCATCTGACCCGGGGCGGGTTCGAACCGATCCTCGCCTGCAACGGGCCGGAAGGGCTCGCTCTCGCGCGCGAACAGAAACCGGCGCTCATCCTGCTCGACGTGATGATGCCCGAAATGGACGGATACGACGTGGCGCGGAAGCTCCGCTCCCAGTTCGCGACCTCGCAGATTCCGATCATCATGCTCACCGCGCGGGACGCCCTGGACGACAAGCTCGCGGGCCTCGAGGTCGGGGCGAACGACTACGTCACGAAGCCGTTCGCCGCGGGAGAGCTCCTCGCGCGCATCGGCACGGTTCTCAGCTGGAGCAAGGCGCAGCGATCGGCGAACCCGCTGACCGGGCTTCCGGGGAACATTTCGATCGAGGAACACCTCGAGCGCCTGATCGCCGCGGCGTCTCCCTTTTCCGTGGTGTATGTCGACCTCGACAATTTCAAGGCCTACAACGACCACTACGGCTACAACGAGGGAGACGTCGCGATCCGGGAGCTCGCCCGCATCCTCCTTCTCGCCTGCGAGGCGGAAGGGGAGGGGTCCGAGTTCGTCGGGCACATCGGGGGCGACGACTTTCTCTTCACGTCCGATCCGGGCCGCGCGGAGGCGATCTCCCGCCGGGTGCTCGATGAGTTCGGCAAGATCCTCGTCGATCTCGTTCCCGCGCAAGACCGTGAGCGGGGCTACCTGGAGGTGGAGGGGAGGACCGGCGAGCGGAAGCGCTTCCCGATTCTCTCGGTGACGCTCGCGATGGTCACGAGCGACGGCAAGCGGATCTCGCACGTCGCCCAGGTGGCCGATCTCGCTTCCGAGGTCAAACGATACGGCAAGTCGATCGAGGGGAGCGTTCTCGTTCGCGACCGCCGGCGGTCGGGAGAGCCGGCCGACCATGTGGTGCTCGCGACCGGCGCGCGTTCGGAGGTGCGTGGTGTCGAAAAACCGAAGCCCTGACAAGACGGCGCCGCTCGTTCTCGTCGCGGAAGACGAGGGAGGGCTTCGCCGCGCGATCGCCGACCTCCTCCACCGGAACGGCTACTCGGTGGTCGAGGCGCGCAACGGAGAGGAGATCGTGGAGGTCGCCCGGCGCGAGAGGCCGTCTCTCATTCTGGTCGACGGGATGCTCCCCCTCCTCGACGGGTACGCGGCCGCGCGGGTTCTCCGCCGCGACCCCGCCACCCGGAACATTCCCTTTCTCGCATTCCAGGGGCTGGCGGGCGGGAACGGGCGGCGGGGGGTGCGCCGGCTTCGTCCGGAAGACGAGCGGCGGTTGCTCAAGAAGGTCCACGATGTCTTGGCATTGAACGAAAAGAGGCATGCGGTTCGTGCCTGATCGAAGCCAGGAGGGAGGAGCGCAACGTGGGGAAGAAGATCTTGGTCGTTGATGACGAGGTGTACATCCTGCACATCCTCGACTTCAGCCTCGGCGCGGAAGGGTACGAGGTTCTCACCGCTGCCGACGGCGAGGAAGCACTGCGCGTGGCGCGGACTGAGAAGCCCGATCTCATCGTTCTCGACATCATGATGCCGAAGGTGGACGGCTTCGAGGCCTGCCGACGGCTCAAGGCGGATCCGGAGACGAGCCCGATTCCGGTGATTCTGCTCACCGCGAAGGGGCGCGAGGTGGATCGCCAGATGGGCATGGAGGTCGGCGCGGACGACTACATCGTGAAGCCGCTCAGCCCGATCCGGCTGATCGAGAAGATCGAGAACTACCTGAACGTGTAGATGCAATCCGCGAGGACGCTGCGGTGAAGGAAGTGCTGGTCCAAACGGCGAGGACGACGCGGAAGTGCGCGCGGCAGGCGCGCGGTGCGGCCTCGAGGTTCGGAGAGAACCTGGATGTCTGGACCGCCTATCTCCGGAACGAGAGGGCGGACAGCGAGGAGAGCACCGAGGGGGTCGTCTGGAAAGCGGTCGAGACGCTCATCGACGTGAGCGGGGCGGACGGCTGCTCCGTCGCCCTCACCGACTGGGGCGTCGAGATGCTCTCCGAGCGGGTGAACGGGGATCTCGTCCGCAAAACGAACCTCCGCGACACGATGGCGGCGCGCGGGACGATCGGCCACGAGGCCCTCCGCACCGGAGTGCCGCAGGCGGTCGATCGGGTCGCCGGGGACAACGTCTACCGCTACCCGGACTCGGTCCGGAAGGGGCACTACGCCTCCGCGGCGTGCTTTCCGCTCGGCCACCGCGGCCGATCTCTCGGGGTCCTCACCTTCTTCTACCGGAAGCCTCACCGGATGGAGCGGAAGGAGAAGGAACTCGGCGTGATCCTCGCCCATTCGATGGCCCTTGCGATCGACAACTCCCTCCTCGTTTCGGAGGGGAAGCAGAACCGCCTCTTCACCGTTCAGGCCCTGATCCGCTCGCTCGAGGCGAAGGACTCGGAGACCTCCTTCCATTCCCTGCGGGTCACGCAGCACGCCACAGTTCTCGCCGAGCAGATGGGCCTCTCTCCGAGCCGGATCGAAGCGGTCCAGTACGGCGCGACGCTTCACGATCTCGGAAAGATCGGGGTCATCGGTCCGATCCTCAACAAAAAGGGGAAGCTGAGCGAGGACGAGCTCGCCGTCGTTCGGCGGCACCCGGTCATCGGGGCGCGCATCGTCGAGGACGTGGAGTACCTCGGCGCCGCGGTCCCGATCATCCGCCACCACCACGAGCGGTGGGACGGCGAGGGGTATCCGGACGGGCTCCGCGGCGAGCAGATCCCGCTCGGCGCGCGGATCGTGGCGATCCCCGACTTCTACGACGCGCTGACCACGAGCCGCCCGTACCGCGAGGCGTACAGCCACGAGAAAGGCCTCGAGATGGTGCGCGAACGGATCGGCACCGCGTTCGATCCCGAGATCGCGAAGATCTTCCTCTCCATCCAGGAGGGATGGAAGAACCCCCCCCGGTAGCCCGTCCCGCCCGCCCCATGCTATGATCCGCGCGATTGAGGCGGGCTCCCTTCTCCCTTCCCGCCGCCGGAGACCCCTGTGCCTTCCCGATTCGTCGTCGTCGCCGTTCCCGCACCGACCCGCCGGGAGTTCACGTATCGTTCCCCCGCAGGGGGGGAGGTCGATCTTGCCGGCCGGCGCGTCGTC
>JBDRFQ010000429.1:0-3331 GCA_043818685.1 Candidatus Eiseniibacteriota bacterium | reverse complement strand
CCCCGTGTTCTCCCCCCGAGCACTTTCGGGCCCGGGCCGTGCGCACGGCGGGAGAAACCGGCGCGGGCTCCGAGCCGGGAGGCCTCGTTGCTTGCCGTCGTCGGACTCGGAAACCCGGGGAGGGAGTACGCAGGAACCCGGCACAACGTCGGTTTTCGAGTGGTCGACGCGCTCGCCGGTGAGGACCGGCCGTTCGAGAAGAAGGGGCGGTACCTCTTTCGGGGTTCGAGGATCGCCGGCCGCAAGGTCGTTCTCGTGAAGCCGGCGACCTTCATGAACAGGAGCGGGGCGGCGGTCGCGGCGCTCTTCCGGGATTTCGATCTCTCTCTGGACCGCGTTCTCGTCGTGTCCGACGACGCGAACCTTCCTCTGGGGAGGCTCCGGGTGCGTCCGGGGGGCAGCGATGGGGGCCAGAAGGGTCTCGCCTCCATCATCCGGGAGATCGGGAGCGAGGAGTTCTCGAGGCTCCGCCTCGGGATCGGCCTCCCCCCGGAGGGGACGGAGCTCGCCGACTTCGTTCTCGAGCCTTTCCTCGGCGAGGAGGAGAGGGTCGTCGGGGCGATGATCGAGAGCGCGGTTCTCTGCGTCCGGACGTGGGTGACGGGCGGGTCGGCGCAGGCGATGGAACGGTTCAACCGCAGGAACCCCCTCCTGGAGGGGGAAGCGAAGGAGCAAGGGGCGGAGTGATGGATCGAGCGATGGTTCTGGTTCCCGCCGCGGGAGTCTTGGCCCTCCTGTTCGCTCTCTACAAGACCGCCTGGGTTCGGAGGCAGGACGCGGGCACTCCCGAGATGCGCGAGATCGCCGGTCACACGCGGACCGGCGCGATGGCGTTCCTCGGGCGCGAGTACCGTGTGCTCGCCGTCTTCGTGATCGTCGCGGGGACCCTCCTCGCCCTCGCCTCCAGGACCCAGGACACGCATCCCCTCGTGGCGTTCTCCTTTCTCTGCGGGGCGCTCGCCTCGGGCCTCGCCGGCTTCTTCGGGATGCGGGTCGCCACGGAAGCGAACGTCCGCACCGCCCAGGCGGCCCGGAAGAGCATGTCGTCCGCCCTCCTCGTCGCGTTCTCCGGCGGGAGCGTGATGGGGCTCTCGGTCGTGGGGCTCGGGATTCTCGGCCTCAGCCTGCTCTATCTTCTCTACTCGAACGCGGGCTTCGGGTGGAACACCTCACGCGTTCTCTCCGTGCTCTCCGGGTTCAGCCTGGGCGCGAGCTCGATCGCGCTTTTCGCGCGCGTCGGCGGAGGGATCTACACGAAGGCGGCCGACGTCGGAGCGGACCTCGTCGGGAAGGTGGAGGCTGGAATCCCCGAGGACGACCCGCGCAACCCCGCGGTCATCGCCGACAACGTGGGGGACAACGTGGGAGACGTCGCGGGGATGGGGGCCGATCTCTTCGAGTCGTACGTGGGGGCGATCGTCGGCGGGATGATCCTCGGGGTCGGGTTCATCGGGGAGAGCCTGAACGCCGTGCTCCTTCCCCTCTTTCTCGCCGCGCTCGGAATCCTCGCCTCGATCGCCGGCACGTTCTTCGTGCGGACGCGCGAGGGAGGAAACCCGCAGACCGCCCTCAACATCGGCACGTTCGGTGCCGGGATCGTGATGCTGATCGCCTCGTTCTTCCTCATCCGGGCGTTTCTTCCGGAGGCGTGGGAGCACGGGGGGCGGGCGTACACCGCGATGGGGGTCTTCTGGGCGACGGTGGTCGGGCTCACCGCGGGGGTCCTCGTCGGGCTGATCACCGAGTACTACACGTCGGAGGCGAGGGGGCCCGCGCGCGGGATCGCGGAGGACTCGACCACCGGCGCGGCGACGAACATCATCGGGGGGATCGGCGTCGGACTCCGGTCGACCGCCCTCCCGGTCGTCGTTCTCGCCGCGGCGATCGTGCTCGCGCACGACCGGGCCGGCCTCTACGGCATCGCGATGGCCGCCTTCGGAATGCTCTCGACGATCGGCATTCAGCTCGCCGTGGACGCGTACGGCCCGATCGCCGACAACGCAGGCGGGATTGCGGAGATGGCGAAACTCGGGCCGGAGGTGAGGGCGCGGACGGACAAGCTCGACGCGGTCGGCAACACGACCGCGGCGATCGGGAAGGGCTTCGCGATCGGTTCGGCGGCGCTTACCGCCCTCGCCCTTTTCAGCGCGTTCACGACGAAGGTCGGCCTCCACAAAGAAGGCCTGAACATTCTAGAGCCAAAGGTCATGGCGGGGCTCCTGGTCGGCGCGATGATGCCCTTCCTCTTCAGCTCGTTCGCGATCCGGGCGGTGGGGAGGACCGCCTTCCGGATGATCGGCGAGGTCCGGCGCCAGTTCCGGGAGATCCCCGGGCTGATGGAGGGGAAGGCCACGGCGGACTACGCGAAGTGCGTGGACATCGCCACGACGGGGGCGATCCGCGAGATGCTCGCGCCGGGCCTGCTCGCCGTGGCGACCCCCGTCGTTTTCGGTTTGCTGGACGTGCGCGCGCTCGGCGGCCTTCTCGCCGGCGTAACGGCTTCGGGCGTCCTGCTCGCCGTCTTCATGGCGAACTCGGGGGGCGCTTGGGACAACGCGAAGAAGCACATCGAGGCCGGGGCATGGGGCGGAAAGGGCTCGGACGCCCACAAGGCGGCGGTGGTGGGGGACACGGTCGGGGATCCTTTCAAGGACACCGCGGGTCCGTCCCTGAACATCCTGATCAAGCTGATGTCGGTGGTGTCCCTCGTGCTGGCGCCTTTGTTTCTCCGGTAGCTCGGGGAAGGGAGGATTGGTCGATTGGCGATCTATGAGTCGATGCTGATCTTCAGCGGCCGCTTGGAAGCGCAAGAGGTCGAACAGGAGATCGAGAAAGTACGGAACATGGTCGAGTCGGGAACCGGCTCGGTCCACAGCGTCGAGCGGATGGGACGGCGAAGGCTCGCGTACGACATCCGCAAGGAGTCGGACGGGCACTACGCGATCTTCCACTTCGAGAACGACCCGAGCCGGATCCCGACGCTGCAGAAGGCGTTTCGTCTGAACGAGGCGATCCTGCGCTACTCGGTCTTCCGCAGGGAGAAGCTCCCGGACGGGCCGACCGTCGCAACCGAGGAAGAGGGGGCGCACGGCCGCGACGAAGAGGACCGCGGGCATCGCCGCGGACGGTACGACGACGATCGCCCGCGCCGCTGGGGGGACGACCACGATCGCACCCGCCGCCGGGGGGACGACGACGATCGCCCGCGCCGACGGCCGGACGACGATCGCCCGCGCCGACGGCCGGACGACGACAGCCCGCGACGCCCGGCGCGCGACGTAGAAGAGAAACCCGGGCGGCCCGCGGGGAGCGGGGGGGAAGGGGAAACGGA
>JBDRFQ010000428.1:0-5286 GCA_043818685.1 Candidatus Eiseniibacteriota bacterium | reverse complement strand
CGCGATGGAGAAGCTCGGCCTCTCGGCCCGCGCTCACGACCGCATTCTTCGTGTGGCGCGCACGATCGCGGACCTCGAGGAGAGCGCCGACATCAGCAGCACCCACCTCGCCGAGGCGATCCAGTACCGCTCCCTCGACCGCCCGAGGTGGAGGGAGGGATGATACCGGGATAAGAACATTACCGATTCAGTGAGAATTCCCCGTCCTCGTGCGTCACGATGATGTCGTGCCGTTCGCACTGCGCGGCGGTTCCAGGTACGTTACAGGAGGGAGAATGCAGGCGATTGGCTTGACAACCTCGGCACTACCGGATACCGTGATCTCACTTCTCCGGCTCCGGTCCTTCATCGCAGATCGGTATGTGGACGCGGTGGAAAGGGGAGAGGTACAATGCAGGATCCTCGGCGTCGTCGATGCACGTTCCGAGGAATGTGTGCCCTGCGAGGTCTTTGTGTTGCGTGGGGATCACCGCGCGATCCCGCTCTGAGAAGGGAGGAACGGAAATGTCTCGCACATGGATTCCCCTGATTCTCCTGTCAGCCCTTGTCTTGATATCGGCGGGCTGCACAGGTGATACGGGGCCGGTGGGACCGACAGGTCCTCAGGGACCGGCCGGTGAGGCTGGGCCCAACATTGTCCTTGCCTATGGACAGGTCATGGGACGCGTTGATCCCCCCGAGGTAGTGAGGAGCGGCCCGGATGGCGTCACGCCCGTCGT
Source organism: Candidatus Eiseniibacteriota bacterium (assembly GCA_043818685.1). Lineage (GTDB taxonomy): Bacteria > Orphanbacterota > Orphanbacteria > Orphanbacterales > Orphanbacteraceae > VGIW01. The sequence goes on along the minus strand of JBDRFQ010000428.1, from coordinate 4,567 downwards.
CGCGGTAGCGGACAATGGCACCTATACGATCACCCTCTTGGGGAGTTTCCCCGCCACCGAGGGCATCCTGTTCGTGACAGTGACGTCCCCGACGGAAGAGAACGTCTATGATGACAACTACGTGGTCAGTTCGATCACGTCTTGGTCGACAACCCAGATCAAATTCGTGGCCGTCTGTCGAGACGTGCCGACGGATGGCCAAGACGGCGTTCAGCAAGCCACCAACTTCGCGTTCGTCATCCTGTCACTCTAAGGGGTCCCCGATCCGAGGGAGGCGGCGCAGCAACGCCGCCTCCCGGAGGTCGACCGGTACAGCGCTTCTCACCGAACGGCCGGCACCGCCTCAAGCCGTCGAGCCGGCTCGCAACTCGGGTTCCGGTCGGGCGCTTCTCGGAACATGGCCTAGCCTGTTCATCATCAGCGGGAGTGGAACTCTCGGGGCGTTTCCTCTGTCACGGTCTCGGCCCTCTGTTTTTAGTCTCTGTTCCATCTCCGGCGTCTCTTCAGGGTTCTTCTCTCCAGCGTCTTCCGGCGGTCGAGGATCGCGTCCCGTCTCCGACCGTTTCGGCGAAGAGAGCCGGAGCTTGGCCGGCCGCCTCGTGCCGCTTTGCTCGAGCAGAGAAGATGCTCGGGTCCGCCCGAGGGCGCCTTCCCGAGAGGAATCGTGATCGACTCGGGCGGGGCTCGTTCGTGGAGGGGCGCCCTCTCTCGCGCCGGTGCGTCTTCCCTGTGAACCGGAACCCAGTCGATAAGCTCGGCCTCCGCGTTGACTGAAACAAAGCTCCAGGGTGCATGACGGCGGGGGCAGGGCCGGTCGACCTCGACGTTTCTCCCGAGGAGACTCACCCGGCTGTCGGCGAGGTCTTGGGAACAGACGCGCCGTGTTCCCACGGGGAAATGGGGCTCGGTCGCGGGGAATGCGAGCACGCTTTTCTCCTCGATCGACTACAATGGGTGGCTCGAGCGAGGAGGCGTTTCTCCAATGGGAGTCTCTCTCAAGCGGCATCCCCTGCTGATCGTTCTTCTCCTCGTTCTCGTGGGGGCGGGGGCTCTTCTCCGGTGGGAGCTCCGCACCTCGCGCCTCACGGCCTATGTCCTCACCCGTTACGATCGCGGGATCCGGTTCGAGCTCGGAACCGGGCAGAGCTCCGCGATCCGCTTTCCCGATCCGGGACCTTATGATCTCCGGCTCGGCTACGCCCGGCTGCCCGAGTTTCTCTCCGCTCTTTCTTCGTCGGGATTCGTGATCGAGAAGCAGGCCTGCGCTTCCACGAGGCTCCTCCAGACCATGGATCGCGGCCTTTTCCCCGTCTATCGCGAAAAGGACCGGGCGGGCCTTTCGATTCTCGATCGGAGGAAGGAGGTCGTCTTCGCGGCGCTCTATCCCGGCAAGGTCTACCCGTCCTTCAAAGCCGTCCCGGAACTGATCGCGAGCATCGTTCTCTTCATCGAGAACCGGGAGCTTCTCGATCCCGACACTCCGCACCGGAATCCGGCGGTGGAGTGGGACCGGCTGGCGAGCGCGCTTTTCCAGGCTTTCCTCCGGATCTTCGATCGCACGAGAGAGGTGCCCGGCGGGAGCACCCTGGCCGTGCAGATGGAGAAGTACCGCCACTCTCCGAGCGGGATCACCTTCAGCGCGCGCGAGAAGGTCCGGCAGATGGCGACGGCCTCCCTACGCGCTTACCTCGACGGCGAGGAGACGATCGAAACCAGGCGCCGCATTCTCTGCGGATACCTGAACTCCCTTCCTCTGGCCGCAGTCTCCGGCCACGGCGAGGTGATCGGCCTCGGCGACGGCCTCGCCGCCTGGTACGGAGCGGATCTCGACGAAGCGACCCGTCTTCTCTCCGTGCGGGGCGATGAGATCGACCCCTCGGAGAGGGGGAACTGGGGTCTCGCCCTGAGGCAGGTGGTGAGCCTGCTCCTCGCCCAGAGAAAACCCTCGGTCTACCTTCGGGACAAGGAGGCTCTGGGGAGGTGGGTCGACGCGTATCTCCGGATCCTGGCCTCGGGGGGAGTCCTCACGCCGGTGGAGAGAGATCTCGCCCTCCGTGCCCGCCTCAGTTGGCGCGACATGCCTCTGGAGCCTCCGGCGATCCCCTTCGTGGAGAGGAAGGCGGCGAATACCGTGCGGACCCGACTCCTCTCCCTTCTCCGGCTTCAGAGCCTCTACGACCTCGACCGGTTCGACCTCACCGTGGAAAGCACCCTGGATGCCCGCGTGCAGCACGGCGTGACGCGGCTCCTCCGCCGCCTGCAGGATCCCGACTACGTTCGCGAGGCGGGCCTCCAGGCCTTCCGCCTCTTGGAGCGTGGAGACCCGTCCCGGGTGATTTACAGCGTGACGGTGTACGAAAGGGGAGAGGGAGCGAACCTCCTTCGCGTGCAAACCGACAACTTTAACCAGCCTCTGAACATCAACGAGGGAAGCCGGCTCGAGCTCGGATCGTCGGCGAAGCTCCGAACACTCGTGACGTATCTGGAGATCATCGCGGAGCTTCATGCCCGGCTCGCGGCCCTCCCCCGAGACGCGCTCCGGGCGGAAGCTCCCGCGAAGACCGACCCCCTCACCGCATGGGCGTTCCACTACCTCGCATCCTCGTCCGACACGAGCCTCGCGGTCATGCTCGAGGCGGCCATGGAGCGGCGCTACTCGGCGAGCCCTGCGGACGGCTTCTTCACGGGGGGCGGGCTTCACCGCTTCTCCAATTTCGATTCGGAGGACGACACCAAGGTCTACTCCGTACGGGACGGCTTCCGCCACTCGGTCAACCTCGTCTACATCCGTCTCATGAGGGACGTCGTGGAGTACTTCAAGTTCCGGGGGCCGGGGGGGGATGGAGGTGCTGGAGAACGTGCGGGATCCGCGGCGCCAGGAGTATCTCGAGCGCTTCGCCGACAGGGAGGGTCAGGTCTTCATCCGGCGGTTCTACGGTAAGTACAAGGAGAAGAACGCGGAGGAGAGCCTCGCGCTCCTCGCGCAGGGGGGGAGTCTCGCGCCGGTGCGGCTGGCGGCGCTCCATGGCGGGGTGGTCCCCGATGCGGGAGAAGACGAGCTCGGCGCCTTCCTCCGCGCGAGCCTTCCGCAGTCGAATCTCCCCGAGGAGACGATCCGCAGCCTGCACAAGCGCTACGGTCCCGGCGCCTTCTCCCTCGTCGATCGGGGATTCATCACGCGCGTTCATCCCCTCGAGGTGTGGACCGTCGGCTTCCTGCGGGAAAACCCCGGCGCGACACTCCAGGAGGCGATCGCGAAGAGCAGGGAGGAGCGGATCGCGGTTTACGGCTGGCTCTTTCGCGCGCACAGAAAGGACAGGCAGGACCGGAGGATCCGCATGCTCCTCGAGGTGGAGGCGTTCCAGGAGGTTCATCGCATGTGGAAAAACCTCGGCTATCCGTTTGCATCCGTCGTCCCCTCCTTCGCGACCGCCATCGGGAGCTCCGGCGATCGACCTGCGGCGTTGGCCGAGCTCGTCGGGATCATTCAGAACGGGGGGGTGCGCTTCCCGTCGATCCGCGTGAAGAGCCTCCACTTCGCGGAGGGGACGCCTTTCGAGACCTTGCTCCGCATGGAGGAACCGTCCGCGGCGGAGCGGGTTCTTCCGCGTGAGATCGCGGATGTTCTACGAAGGGAGCTCGTGGGCGTGGTGGAGGAGGGAACGGCGGGACGGCTTCGCGGTGCCTTCGCGTCGGCGGACGGGACTCCGTGCGAGGCCGGCGGAAAAACGGGCACGGGCGACAACCGGCGGAGAATCTACGGCGCGGGCGGGGAGCTGGTCGACTCGATCGTCATGAGCCGGACCGCTACGTTTGTTTTTCTCCTCGGCGATCGTTTCTACGGCACTGTTGTGGCGTACGTCGAAGGAACGGAAGCAGGCGGTTACCGCTTCACGAGCGCCCTGCCGGTGCAGGTGCTCAAGCTCCTCGGCCCGGCGCTCCAGCCGCTCCTCGGTGAGAAGGGAGAGGACCGTTGCGCGACCGCCGTGTCCGGGTAGGCTCCCCGATTCCGGGGACGACCTACCTGTCTCGGCGAATTCAGCACGGCGTCCCGATGACCTCGCTCTCCGGTCCGTCCGGCTCGGCTCGGCCTCAGGAGGCGCTTGGTCGCTGGTCGAGCCCGAGCAGCTGCGCCCAGCTTCCCGAGAGCTCCGGGATCGGAAGGGCCTTCCAGCCGTCCAGATGAACGAGCGCCGAGCCCTTGACGCCCTCGCTGATCGCCTCCCAGACGGCTCGCAATAGACTGAAGTCGCCGCTGCTCAGCCGCTCCTCGAGAAGGTTCCGCAGGGCATCCATGGCCCAAGGGCCGCTCACGAAGGTCTTCGAGTTCAGGACTGCCCTCAGGAACTGAAGCGTCTCTCTCACGTCCTTGCCCTCGAGCATCTCCATGGCCGCCCTCAGGAAGAGGCACTTGGCCACCTCCCTGGAAGGAGATCGTCCCGCGCGCACGAAGACCCCCGCAAGGTTGTTGCGCGCGCGGGCGAATTCGCCGGCCGTTACGAAGAGCGCGGCCTGGTTGGCGAGGACGTTCATCTCGTACGGGTCGAGCGACAGTGCCTTGCTGTAC
>JBDRFQ010000427.1:0-11153 GCA_043818685.1 Candidatus Eiseniibacteriota bacterium | reverse complement strand
GCCCTCTCCGAAGCCTCGCCTCTGGGAGCCGTCCCTCGGCCCCCGCTCCGGTTTCGCTTCGCCAACCCGGGCGCCGCGCTCTCCGGAAAACACGACGCCTCGACCCTCACCACACCTCTCGCCCGGCGGCCATCCGGCCGCCGGCTCGCTCTCATTCGTCTGGCGCCACCCTGGGAGTTCCGGCTCGGATGTGGATTGGTTTAGCGCCACGGAGGTCTGGGTTCAGGCAATTTCGCCTGAACCCCCCGCTCCCCCCGATTGGAATGGGCACCCAGGGGAGACAAGGGAACGCCGCCCCACCGAGGCGGAGCGGCGTCGTTCTTCTGGGGTCGCGACCGCAAAAGAACAGATGACCTCATGCGGCCTCAGCCTACGGGGTCAGCTCGGTCTGGATGTTCGTGAAGATGTCGTTCACGAGCCCGCCGACCGCCTGGATCGCAATGATCGCAATGATCGAGATGAACGCGCCGAGAAGCGCGTACTCGATCACGTCCTGTCCCTCTTCCTCGCGGTGAAGTCTCTTCAGAAACTCCAACATGGCTGCCTTCCTTTCTCCCTTCGACTCGGTGGGTCCCGGAGCCCTCTCCGAAGCCTCGCCTCTGGGAGCCGTCCCTCGGCCCCCGCTCCGGTTTCGCTTCGCCAGCCCGGGCGCCGCGCTCTCCGGCAAACACGACGCCCCGACCCTCACCACACCACTGGCCCGGCGGCCATCCGGCCGCCGGATCGCTCTCATTCGTCTGGTGCCACCCTGGGAGTTCCGGCCTGTGCACGAATTACTTTAGCACCACGGAACTCCCGGTTCAAGTAATTTCGCCTGAACCTCCCGCTCTCCCCGACTCGGAATGGGCGCCTGGGGGAGATCCTGAACAACGATCCCGAGAATTCGAAAACCCCGGCGCCTACGGACAGGTTCGTCCAGGAGGGATCGTTCCTTGAGTCGCTCTGTGCGGTTCATGGAGTTCTTCCCTCCGTCGCCCTTCGGGGGAAAGCAAACATCAAGCTAGTCGCTCTTCGCGCCCCTTGTCCAGTAAATCTCTGCGAGAAAAGCACTTGTCCCCTATCCTGCGCCCCGGTCGAGCGGGGTCCCCCATATGTTGGGTGTCCTCACGACACACGGATTTCAGCCGGCGGTTTTCCCGCCGGAACCCTTCAGCATTTCGGCAGCACGCCCGAAGTTCTGTAGGGGGGGCGGGAAGGCGGGGCCGGCGATCCGAGGGGGGTCGAGCCCCGCTGGTTCGGGGCAAGGGGCCGCACGAAGACCGAGCAAGCCGGTCTTGCAGCGCCGGCCCCCTATGGTTTATACTGAATAGAAGCCGAAAGGGCCCCGAAACCCCCGAAAGAGCAACGGAGAAGGAGCCATGGAATCCCTTAAACGACTCGCGCGGAGCGAGGGCGGAGCCTCCGTGATCTTCGTGGCGATCTCGCTCGTCATGATCTTCGCTTTCGCCGTCCTCGCCATCGACATCGGCACGCTCTTTGTCACACGCACCCAGCTCGAGAACGCGGCGGACGCCGGCGCCCTCGCGGGCGCCATGGGAATGATCCAATCCCTCGAGGACACCGCCACGGCGGTCCAGTGGGCGATCACGCTCGCCGGCGAGAACGAGGCGTTCATCGACGGAGGGGAAGGCGTGGGGAACACCCGGAGCAGCGTGGTGATCACGCCGGAAGACGTCACCTTCCCCGCGCCGTACCAGGTCCGCGTGACCACCCACAGGACGACGGCGACGGGGGATCCGCTTCGAACGATGTTTCTCGGCGTGATCAACCCGGCGTCGGACGGCTATGCCAGCGTGCGCGGGTCGGCGACGGCATGGTACTACTACGTCTGCGGATCGGACTGCTTCCGTCCGTGGGCGCCGCCCGACCGCTGGCACGACGAGAACGGGGACGGGTTCTACAACCCGGACAGCGGTGACTACTACGATCCGGACGGAACCGGATACCGCGTGCCGGACCACGTCGGGGTGCAGATCACCTTCATGCTAGCAAACGGGAACCTGGACGGGTTCGGAGAGGATTGGTACTACGCGGTCAACTTCCCACCGGTGAACAAGGGGAACCCGATCTCCGGTGCGGACCAGTACCGCGAGTGGATCGAGGGGTGCGTCGATCCGAGCATCACGGTCGAGCTCGGCGACACGCTCCGGTGCGAGCCGGGGAAGATGGTCGGGCCGACGAACCAGGGAGTCGAGTACTTGATCGGCCTCGACCCAGGGGCGCACTGGGACGCAGCCACGCAGCAGGTCGTCGGCTCCGATCCCATCTACACGGTGAGCCCCCGGATCATCAAGGCGTGCCTCTTCGATCCGGACATCGGGCGCGTCGATGTCGGCGGGGGGCGAGGGGTCGTGGTCGTCAAGATGATCGCCTTCTTCCTCGAAGGACGCGTGGGCGGGGGGGGCATCGTCGGGCGCTTCCTCCAGATGGCCGATCCGGGCGGGGAGGCGTGTGACGACCCCAGCGATCCGTCGTTCCTCTACGCAGTCAAGCTCGTTCAGTAGGAGGGGGCCGTGAACGGAAGATCTGTATTCGGCGTTCTGCGGGGGAGGCGGAGGCGAGGACAGGCGGTGATCGAGTTCGCGCTCGTCCTCCCGATCCTTCTTCTCGTCCTTCTCGGGATCACCGAGTTCGGCCGCGCCTTCTGGACTCTGAACGTGCTGACGCAGGCGGCCCGCGAGGGGGCGCGCCTCGCGGCGGTCGGGGGCAATCTGGAGGCGGTGGAGACCCGCGTCGAGGAGGTCCTGGACGCCTCCCGGATCGAGCCCGTCGAGGGAGGCATCACGCTCGACGGCCCCGACCCGTCGGATCCGGACCAGAGGGTGACGGTGAGCGTCACCTCGAACTTCAACGTCCTCAGCCGGAGCATCCTCCCCATCACGGGGACGATCCCGCTCACCGGAACGGCCGTGATGCGGTTCGAGGGATAGCCCGGCCTACCGCTCGCTCAGGAGCCTGTCGATCCGCCAAGAGAGGATCTTCTCGAAGATCTTCCCGCCCGGCTCGAAGTCGGCCTCCTCGTAGCGGACGTTCCCCCTCCGATCGACGAGAAGGAGCGCCGGCAGGGCGCCGATCTCGAGACCCCGCGCCTTCTCCTCCCAGTCTTCCTCGCCGGCGGTGAAGACGGTCTGGATCCCGATCTTTCGCTCCTCGAGGAACGGCCGGACGAGCCAGATGTCGCGGTCCGTGTTGACGCCGAGGAAACGAACGTCCTTCCCCCCGTATCGCTCGCTCACGCTCCCGACCCTCTCGAGCTCCTCGACGCACGGCTCGCACCAGGTCGCCCAGAAGACGAGAACGACGACCTTCCCCTTCATTTCGGAGAGGGTCACCACTCCCCCGTCCGTCGAGACGAGGGAGAAGTCGGGGGCGGGACGGATGAGGTCCCCGGCGAGCTTGCGGCGGCGGAGGTTCTCCTCCGCCCGCTCGAGGAGGTCGTCGACGTGCGAGCGGAGGGCGGAGCTTTCCTGGCGGATCCGCTCGATGTGGGGCCACGCGCGGTCTTCGCCGGCGACGGCGGCGTTCACGAGGGGGGCGCACGCATCGAACGAGCGCCCCGACTCGATGAGCGCGACCCCGTAGTGGTACTCGACCTCCGGGTACTCGCTCTCGGCGGCCTCGTCGAGCTGCTCGACCGCCTCGCGGTTCCGGCCGGCCTTGAGGAGGGCCCAGCCGTACGCGTCGCGGACGAGGAGGAGGTTCGCGTGAAGGCCGGGGAGATCCGAGGCGTCGGTCGCGGGGTTCCGAACGATCCCCTCGAGAATCCCGACCGCCCGCTCCCCGTGAGCCGCCGCCCGGTCCGCTCCCACCCCCGCATCGGCGAGAAGGAGCGCGAGGGCGGAGAGGACCTCCGGGTCGTCCGTTCCCGACGCCACCCGCTCCGCCACCGCGACCGCTTCCCCCTTCCGCCCCTGAATCGCCGTGTACTCTTCGGCGAGGCGGATCCCGATCTCCACGGCGCGCGAGCCGGTCGGGAAGCGGCGGAGGTACTCCTCGTGCTTGCGGATCCTCGCCTCGCGGTCCGGCTCGGCGACCGCCTCCGCCACCGCTCCCCTCTCGTCGGCCGCCCAATCCTCCGGTTCCCCGGCGCCGATCGCCCCGAGCGTCCGGCCGTACTCCTCCCGGAAGCGGGGGTCGGTCCGGAAGACCGGCTCCGCCTTTCTGAAGCGATCGGCGGCAGCATCACGGTCCCCCTCCGCCGCGAGCGCCAGGCCGACGAGGTAGTCCGACCGGGCGATCCTCTCCTTCTTCATCCGCCCGAAGGAGGCGATCGGCATCTCGCCGGGGCGCTCCATCGCCTCCGCGAGGGCTCCTCCCCTCCGCGCCAGCTCTTTCGCCATTTCCGTTTGGATCCCCGCGCGGAGATACGCCTCGCTCACGAGGAGCAGGCGGTCCGGTTCTTCCTTCGCATCGAGATAGGCGCCCGCCTCCCGGGAGACGATCGCACCGGCGCGCGAGAGATCGACCGGGGTCTTCCCCTCCTTCCAGGCGCCGCTCGCCACGACCCCGAAGAGGATCGTCCGGACCCGGTCGCTCCGCTCGGAGCGCGGGTGGTTTTCGAGGAAGGCGGCCATCTTCAAGAGGCGCCCGCCGGGATCCGGGTCGCCGCACGCTTGGTAGAAGGCGACGCGCTCGGCGTCGTTCGCGCCTCCGGCAGGCCCGGCGAGGAAAAGCGCCAGAAGAAGCGTCGCGAGAGCGAGTGTCGTACTACGCATGGTTTTCCGGCTCCTTCCCGTCGCGCCCGCTCCCCGCGGCCCGGAGGGGGAGGGCGAACCGGACGGGATCGGTTCGCGAGGGGTCTTCCATCTCTCCCACCTACCACCCACGACACCAGATTAGCGCGGCCGCGGTTCCCCGGCCAGCCGTTCCCGCGCCGCCCGCGCCGGCGCGCCGGACCCGCCGCCCCTTGACCCTGCGCGGCGGGCGGGCGTACTTTCTGGGAAACGCCGGAGGTACCACCCGTGGCCAGAAAGAGAACCGTCGTCCTCATCATCCTTCTCGTCTTCGTCTTCTTCACGATGCTCTTCGGGATCGGGGGGCTCGCCCTCGTCGCGCTCCTTCACGAGCCGAAAACGGCCGTGGAGGACGGGTCGATTCTCGTCCTCGACCTCCGCGATCCGATCGAGGAGGTGACCGAGCGCCCGCTCATCCGGTCGATCTTCGGAGAGACGCCCGCGAGCCTTCTGGAAACCGTCCGTCTCCTGCGAGCCGCCGGCGAGGACGATCGGATCGACGGAGTCTTCGTCCGAACGGGGGTCCTCGGGGGCGTCGGATGGGCGGGGGCGGGCGAGCTCCGCGACGCGCTCCTCGAGTTCAGGGAGTCGGGAAAACCGGCCCACGTGTACATCGACTACGCGACCGATCTCACGTACTACGTCGCCTCGGCCGCCGATCGGATCGCGATGCCCCCCACGGGCATTCTCCTTCTCGACGGCATCTACGGGAACGTTTTGTTCCTCAAGAACCTCTTCGCCAAGGCGGACGTCTCGTTCGAAGAGGTGCACGCGGGCGACTACAAGTCGGCCCCCGAGACCTTCACGAGGGATTCGATGTCCGGGGAGTTCCGCGAGCAGATCGAGGCCCTCCTCGACAACCGCTTCGAGGCGATGCTCCGGGCGATCGCCGAGGGGCGCTCGATGACGGTCGAAGACGCGCGGCGGGCGGTGGACGGCGGGCCCTATCTCGTTCCCGAGGCGGCGCGGGCGGCGGGCCTCATCGACACGATCTGCGGCCGGGAGGACCTCGACGAGGCCTTCGGTCTCGCGAGAGGGGAGACCTCCCTTCTTCTTCCGATGAGCGACTACCGGGATTCGGACGTTCTCTCCGAGGGCGCGGCGCGGCGCGCGATCGCGGTGGTCTACGTGGTCGGCGACATCCTCCCCGGCGAGGAGCGCGACGGGCTGATGGGGCCCCGCGTCGCCGCCTCGGGGGTGATCGCCGATGCGATCGACGAGGCGGCCGAGGACGAGGAGGTCGAGGCGATCGTCGTCCGCGTCTCCAGCCCGGGCGGATCGGCGACCGCCTCCGACGAGATTCTCGGCGCCCTCGATGCGGCGAAGGCGGAGAAGCCGGTGATCGTGTCGATGGGGGACGTCGCCGCCTCGGGAGGATACTGGGTCTCCACCGGCGCGGATCTCATCCTCGCCGACGAGACGACGATCACCGGATCGATCGGCGTTTTCGCGCTCCGGCCGGTCCTTCACCGCTTTCTCGACAAGATCGGGGTCGGGCTCGAGGAGCTGAAGCGCGGGCGGAACGCGGACATCCTGGCGAGCCCGAAGCCGTGGAGCGACGAGCAGCGCCGCATCATGAGGGTGGGGATCGATCACGTCTACGATCTCTTCCTCTCGAAGGTCTCGGGCGGACGCGGCCTGGCGGTCGAGGAGGTCGAGGAGATCGCCGGGGGGCGCGTGTGGAGCGGAGCGGACGCCGCGCGTCTCAAGCTCGTGGACCGGCTCGGGGGGGTTCTCGACGCGCTCGAGGCGGCACAATCGCTCGCCGGAATACCCGCGGAGGAGAAGATCGAGATCCGCGTTTTCCCGAAGGAGCGGTCCCTCCTGGAGAAGATCCGCGACGGGGACTTCGGGATCCGGGGCGCCGCCCGTGCCGAGGTGCGAAGCCTTCTCGCGCGCTACGGCCTGGACGAGGCGGACATCCTCCCGTACACCGGCGAGCACGGGGTTCTCTGGGCCTATCTCCCGTTCCGGATCGGGGAGTAGCCGGGCGGGCCTCCCGGCGGAAAGCGGGCGGAGAGGGCGGGGCCGATGCCGTCAAGAAGAGCGCCGCTCAGCATCTATGTCGTCTCGGACGCCACCGGCACGACCGCCGAGGCGGTCGCCCGCTCGGTGCTCGTCCAGTTCCAGCGCGCGCCCGCCATCGTCCGGCGCTTCCCTTTCGTTCGAACGGAGGAGCAGATCGAGGAGATCGTTGAGGGCGCGCCGGCGGGGAACTGCATCATCGTCTTCACCCTCGTCTCGCCGGACCTCGCGGCCCGGCTCTCCGCGAGAAGCGGCGAGAAGGGAATCGACGCGATCGACGTGATCGGCCCTCTCCTCGGGATTCTCCGCGGAAGGATCCGGCACGCGCCGAGCATGAGACCGGGGGCGTTCCGCCACGAGGACGAGGAGACCTACAAGGTGACCGAGGCGATCCACTACACCCTGCGCCACGACGACGGACAGGGTCTCGACACGCTAGGCGATGCGGATCTCCTCATCCTCGGCGCGTCTCGAACCGGCAAGACGCCGACGAGCATCTTCCTCTCCTGCCGGAAGCTCAAGGTGGCGAACATCCCGATCATCAACGGAATCGCGCCGCCGGACCCGGTCTTCGAGCTTCCGATCAAGAAGGTCGGGTTCCGCATGAGCCTCGAACGGCTTCTCGAGCTCCGCGCGCAGCGGGTAGAGAAGCTCCCCATCACGGCGCTCCGCGGATACCAGGGGCGGTCGAACGTGTTCGAGGAGCTCGAGTACTGCGAGAAGATCTACAAGAAGGTCCCCGGCATCAAGACGATCGACGTCACGAACCGCTCGATCGAGGAGACCTCCGAGTGGATCGTGAGGAACGTGCTGTAGGGCGGACCCGCGCGCGTCTTCGCCGCGGGGGGTTCTCCCGTTTCTCTTTTCGCGAGGAAGATGATACGATTCCCGTCCGAACGCGGGACCCGCAACCGGTTGATGCGTCGCCCGGCCGAGGTCCCGGAAACCCGCGGCCGGTCCGAAAAGGAGACGAACATGCCCTTCGTCGTTAAAGATGAAAAAGACGTCTTGGTCTTCGAGCCCTCGGGATTCCTCACCGGCCACGCCGACAGCTACGAGTTCCTCGAGGCGGTGCGCGGCAAGATCGCCGAGGGATCGAAGCGGATCATCGTGAACCTCGCCGGCGTCGACAAGGTGAACAGCTCGGGGATCGGCGTGCTCGCCGCCATCATCTCGTCGGCCACGAACGCCGAGGCCTACGTCCGCTTCGCATGCATTCCCGACAACGTCTGGAAGATCATGACGATCGTCGGCCTCGGCCGCCTGGTGAAGAACCACGCCTCCGTTGAGGAAGCCCTCGCCGACATGTAGGCGATTCTCCGGCGGCGGCGATCGACCGGGGAATCGAACCGTGCGGATCCTCGTCTTCGACATCGACGGGACCCTTCTCCTCTCCGGCGGCGCCGGGGCGCGCGCCCTCGACCGCGCGTTTCTCGAGCGGATGAGCGCGCCCGAGGCGATGAAGGGGATCCACCCCGACGGGCTCACCGACTACGACATCATCCAGAGGATGGGTGCGCGCACGCTTGGACGGGCGCTCGACGACGCGGAGCTCGAGGCGATCCGCGGGCGTTATGCTTTTTTTCTAAAGGACGAGCTGGCGCGGCCGGAGGGCTTCCGCGTGCTCCCCGGGGTGAGGGCGCTGCTCGAGCACCTCGCGGGAGAGGAGGATCTCCTCCTCGGGCTCGTCACGGGGAACTTCGAGACGACCGGGAGGATGAAGCTCGCGCACGGCGGCCTCGACCGCTACTTCCGGTTCGGGGGCTGGGGCTCCGATTCGATCGACCGCGCCGCCCTCACCCGGATCGGGATCGAGAGGGGACGGAAGCTCGCCGGCGACGCGGTCCCCGAGGGGGGCGTCTTCCTCATCGGAGACACCGTGCACGACATCCGGTGCGGCCGGGAGGCGGGGGCGCGCATCGTCGCGGTCGCCACCGGATCGACGCCGATCGAGACCCTGCGAGAGAAGGACCCCGATTTCCTCTTCGACGACCTCACCGACATCGAGCGCTTCCTCGCCGCCGTGCGATCGTAGGCTTATCCGGTTCTCATTCGGTGCCAGGCTATGCATTTCAAGAAATTCGTAGCCCGGCACCGAATCACGATACGAGGGGGGACTACTTCAGCCCGAGCGCGGCCTTCGCCGCGTAGCCCGCGATCTTCGGGTTCTCGCGGAGGCGCCGCATGCTGTACGCGTACCAGTGCCTCCCGAACGGGACGTAGACACGGAGGCGGTGCCCCGCCCCGTGGATGATGTCCCGGAGCTCCTCGTCCACGCCGAGCAGCATCTGGAACTCGTACCTCGACCGGTCGACGTTTAGCTCCCGGAGGATGCGCTCCGCTTCCCAGATCAGATGCTCGTCGTGCGTCGCGATGCCGACGTAGCATCCCCCCTCGAGAAGCCGCCGGAGCGCGAGGGTGAAGTTCGCGTTGATCGTGTGGTCCCCCTTCCACGCGATCCTGCGCGGCTCGACATAGATCCCCTTGCAGAGCCGGAGGTTCGCCTTTGTCTCGACGAAGCCGGTCACGTCGTCCTGCATCCTGCGCATGTACGCCTGGATAGCGGTGCCTACGTTGTCGAACTCCCCGCGCAGCCTACGGTAGATCCCGAAGGTCTTGTCGGTGACGCTCGAGTCCTCGATGTCGATCCGAATGAAGTTCCCTCTCTTCTTCGCTTCGCCGACGATCTCCCGCATCCGCTGAAAGCAGAACTCCTCGTCGACGAGAAGGCCGAGCATCGTCAGCTTGATCGAGACGTTCGAGTCGAGACCGTTCGACCGGATCGCCTCGAGCACCTCGATATACTCTCGCGCCGACCGCTCCGCCTGGGCGATCTCCGGCACGTTCTCGCCCAGGATGTCGATCGTCGCCAGGATCCCCCTTTCGTTCAGCGCGCGGATCTCGCGGACAGCGTCGGTCAGAGAAGACCCCGCGATGTACCGGGAAGAGAACTTTCCGACGATCGGCTTGGGGATGAGCGGCAGAACGGTGACGACGGTACGATCCAGGAGGCCGATGGCTGCTCCCCTCCTCTCGCCCCCGGGCGACCCGCGGCGAAAACGCGCGCATCTTCCGGGTTGGAGACACGGAAAAACGCCGCCGCCCGTCCGGACAGCGGTGCCTCACCCGGATCCAGTGTATGCTTCCGGCGGCACGGGCTCAACGGCAAAAAGCGGACGGAAAGCGGCGCGGTCGTATTACGATCGGGTGCGGAGGGATCGGATGGCGCGCGAGTCGCCCGTTCTCGGATTTCTCGAAACGATCGGGGCGCACCGCGGCGAGCGGCGCGGCCTGGACGTGGCGGCGCACTACGGCGATCCGGCGTGGGAGTACGAGGCGGTGCGCCGGTCGGCGGGCATCATCGACCGGGCGGGCGCGGGGGCGGTGCGCGTCCGTGGCGCCGACCGCGCGGCGTTCCTCGAGAACATGCTGACGAACGGGGTGAAGGACCTCGCGCCGGGCGAGGGGAGGTGGAACGCCCTCCTCTCGCCGACCGGGAAGTTCATCTCGCTCTTCCGCCTCATCGCCTTCCCCGAGTCGTTCCTCGTCCTCGCCGACCGGGACGCTTCGGACGCCCTGGTCCGCGGCCTCGACCCGTTCCTGATCCTCGAGGACGTCGAGATCGAGGACGAGAGCGCGCTCTGGGGAATCGTCCACGTCGCCGGACCGGAGAGCGGGAGGCTCCTCGCATCGCTTGCCGGGACTCCCATCCCGCACATCCCGCCGGCGCATCACCGGCCGATTTCCCTCCCCGGGGTTCCCGCGCCGATCCACGCGGTGAGGGAGTGCATCACGGGGGAGGACGGGTTCGACCTCCTCGCGCCGGCTGAGCATCTCGCCTCGGTCTGGAGGGTTCTCCTCGGCCACGGGGCCCCGAAGCCGCGGCCCGTCGGAGACGACGCGCTCGAGATCCTCCGCACGGAGGCGGGCACCCTCCTCTTCGGTGTGGACATCGGCCCCGCCCTCAGCCCCATCGAGGCGGGCCTCGACTCCGTCGTCTCTTTCCGGAAGGGGTGCTTCCCCGGGCAGGAAGCGGTCGCCAAGACGCATGTCCGCGGGAAGCCGCCCAAGAGGCTCGTCGGCCTCGTGATCGAGGGGGATCGCGCACCCGGCCCGGGCGCCCCGGTGCTCGCGGAGGGTGCGGAGGCCGGGAGGATCACCTCTGCGGTCCGGTCCCGCAACCCCGGCGCCGTCATCGGGTTCGCCGTGATCCGCGCGGCGGTTCTCGAGAAAGGGAGCCCCCTCTCCGTCCGCGTGGGCGAGGCGCTTCGCGGCGCCCGAGCGGCGGAGACCCCGTTCCGGTGAGCCCCTTCCCTGTTGCCCGGCGGCGGGCCTCTTGGTATCCTCTGTGAAACCCCGCGCGGAGCAGCGACGAATGAAGAACCGTTTCAACTG
>JBDRFQ010000426.1:0-3425 GCA_043818685.1 Candidatus Eiseniibacteriota bacterium | reverse complement strand
GGGACGCCGGTGCATCCCGCGAATACTAGCGTGACTCGTCGTCGAAGCGCCCGATCATCCCCGCTCTCCCTTCGGCAAAAGCAAGAACGGCCACCCCCTCGCAGAGGTGGCCGCCCTTGACAATAGCCGTGCCATACTATCTCAGCAGCACAATCCGCTTCGTCTCCTCGAAGCTCCCGGCCTTCATCCGCATGAAGTAGACGCCCGAGCCAACGCCGGCGAGCCGTCCGCCGGCGAGGGTGCCGAGGTGGCTGCCCGGATCGACGAAGCCCTCGAAGAGAGTGGCCACGTACCGCCCCCCCACATCGTACAGCTTGATCGTGACCTCGGCATGATGGGGGACGTCGAAGAGAACCGCGAGATCGGATGCAACCGGGTTGGGTCTCACGCTCCGAAGGGCGAAGGCCCTCGGTGCCGGCACGAGGTCCTCATCGATCGCCACCGAGGTGTAGTCGTCGCCGACCGTCACATCGTCGACATACCATCCCTCTTCGCTGCCGAAATGCTCCCCTCCGCCGAAATTGAACCGGATCCTCGCGCTCCCCTCGTGGGCCGAGAGGTCGAACTCGGACTGTGTCCACCCGCTCGTCCAGGCGAAACAGGGGGTTTCCGGCGGGATCGGCGTCGACGTGCCGGGACAGATTCTGTAGGGGTAGCCGCCGACCGGCGTCAACTGAACCCATGTCTCGCCGCGGTCGGTCGAGATCTCGACGATCCCCCCATCCGAGGCGTAGCCGCCGCCCGCGAGCTCGGCGCGGATCAGATGCCAGAACGAGAGCACTGCGTTCGGCCCGAGGCAGAGCTCGGGAGTGACGAGCGCGCCGTGCGCGTAGTGGGCATACCCTTCTTCACCCGGCCCGCCGAACTTCCAGCACCAGGCGCCGCCGGGAGTGTGGTTTCTGTAGTCCTCGACATGCCATTGATCGATGAAGCCCTTGATGATCTCCTCGTGCGACCACCCCGGCGAGCCTTCCTCGAAACCGTCCTCCACGGCACCTCCCACGTGCACAGCAACGCTCCCGGCGGCCCGACGCCCGTTCGCGAGCTCCATGCTCACAGCGAGATCGATCCGGTGATGCACGGGACAGCCCGGGGCAACCGTAATGAAAAAGGCAGGCGATGCGGAAGCGCTTCCCCCCGCCGGAACAAAGGGAACGAAGGCGCTGTCGAGGCCGAGGGCGGCGTGGGGATCCGACTCGCTGAGGATCACGTTCACCGCGGCGGCCTCGCCCGATCCGTTGTTCGCGAGGGTCAGGATGAGCTCCAGGCCCTCGCCCGGCTCCACACAACCGTCGCTGTTTCCGTCGAGCGTGTCGCTGAGCAGAACCTCGGCCACGCGGAGACTCGGAGCGCTGATCGGAAGCTCGATCTGTCTCGTCACCGAGGTGTCCGAGTACGAGATCCCAAGTTCCATGTGCACAACGTGGCTGTCCGGAACCCACGCGGCGATGTCCGCCGTGCAACCCCACGGCGGCGTCCCCACCGCCCCCGGGGGAATGTCTCCGCACGCCCCTCCGGAATCGATCATCACCACGCACGAGTCATCCGTCCGAAGCGCCCCCGCCGGATTCGCCGCCGCAGCCTGCCCGATGTTACGGATCGTCACGAGGATCTCAACGGTCTCCCCGGCGTCGATGAGACCGTCGGAATCGCCGTTGCTGCCACCGGCCTGATCGTCATCCACCTCCAATCTCTCCACAACGAGAAGCGGCCCGAGGGAGGGGGCGACGCGGATCGTGTCGGAAGTGAAGTAGAAGTCGTGGGCATCCACGGCCAAGAAGAGCGACCCCGTGTCGTCCGCGCAGGGATCAAGATGAACCTCCCCCTCTTCGTTCGTGAGGGCCCAATCGGCGAGCGAGCTGTCGCCGAAGAGCGTGACGCGGGCTCCCTCCACCGGAGCCGCGCCGTCCGTCACGAGGACCGCAATCTCGTTCTCCGACACACGGATCACATCCGGCCCCTCGACAACGAGGGTTCCGGGGACATCCGTCCAGATGTCCATCGCGGGATCGCCGATTAGGTTCAGCGTATAGTAGGTCCAACGCATCCCGCGAAAGTCGATGTAGGGGATGTTGTCGATCTTGGAGTCGTCCTGAGCCCGCCCGATCCGGGTGATCCCCTCGCCGAAGAGGGCGTCGAAGAACTGCCGGTCGTAGTACTGGGCGGCGCTCCGCGTGTCGCCGTGGAATCCGCAGCCGTACCGCGAGTTGCCGATGTAGGCCACGGCCCCGTTCTCAATGAAGGTGAAGTACTCGGCGACGGCGTCTCCGACATAGCTGCCGTCGGTGGTCCGGTTGTCGAACGCGGCCGAGTAGCATCCGTGTGCGTAGATCACGAAGTACGAGTTCGCGATTCCGTCGTTGGTGAAGCTCGTGGGAATGTCGCTGGTCGGGATCCTCAGGCACATCCAGTTGATGCAGTGGCCGGCGTGGTTGATCAGGTGTCTCCCGCCGTTCATGAGCGCGATGAGATCGTGCTTGCTCCACTGCGCTGGATAGAGATCGCGGTCGTAGAGCGTGTGGACGGTGAACGACGGAGGGAACCCGGCGGTCGTGAAGCCGTGGGCCGCGGAGCCGTACTTAACCTCGTCCTTCTCGTCGCCTCCCCATGTGGGTTCGTCGTAGACCAGCTCTCCGGCCATCTGAGCGATCTTGATCTGGCCGGCGACCGGGGCGCTTTCGTACCGGATCAGCTTGCCGACGAAGTTCGCCGCTTCGGTGAGGCTGCCGACCGACGCCCTGCCGACGCTGACCTCGGGCATCAGGTCCGCCTCACCCGGCTCCCCCCAGCGGTCGTCTCCGTCGTCGTTCCAGTCCCCGTCCAGGGCGGCGTAGTAGAGATCGGCGGGGATGTCGCCGTCGGTCACATACGGAAGCACCTCCGCGTAGAGCCCGCGATGAGGGAGGAAGTTGTCGTCGCCCCCGAGGAGAACGAACTCGGTCTTCCACCAGAGGTACGCGTCCCTGATGAAGTCCCTGATCTTCTGCTGCGTGTCGCCCTCGCCGTACGCCGCGAGGATCTCGCTCTTGAGAACGACTCGGGTTCGGAGGCCGCGCCGGGCGCGGGCCTCCGCGAGCTGTCCGAAGGCCGGTTGAAACGCGGGAATCGTGATGACGACACAGGGATACGTCTCGCTCGGGTCGACGAGCGCGGTGCGCGGCCCCGCCTCCTCCGCCGGCGCATAGGTCGAAGCAGCGGCGAGGTTGTCGACCATCCGCGCGACCTCTTCGAGATCTCGTCGGGCCGCGGACCGGAAGGTGCCCCGGGAGTGCTCGAGCGCGTCCGCCCGCGGGGCGGTCTCGACGACGACGTCGAGCTTCGGAGAGAAGAGGAGCTTCCTCTCGGCGCCCACGTAGAGAAGCGGATAGACCCGGAAGAAGGCGATCTGGAAACCCCTCCAGGTTTCGGTGGTCACGTGAACCGAG
>JBDRFQ010000425.1:0-6623 GCA_043818685.1 Candidatus Eiseniibacteriota bacterium | reverse complement strand
CGCTTGTTGTACTGGAGGATCACGGGGATCTTTCCGAGAGAGAGCTGGTACTCGGAGAGGTTCTGCTCGAGGTTCGCGAGGCTCTCGATGTTCGCCTGGCGGAGAGCCGGGTCGGAGTCCGCCACGAAGATGATCGCGTCGGTCCCCTTGAGAACGAGCTTTCGCGTCGCGTTGTAGTGAACCTGGCCCGGCACCGTGTAGAGGAGGAAGCGGGTCCTGAACCCCCTGATCTCCCCGGCGTTCACAGGGAGGAAATCGAAGAAGAGGGTCCGGTCGCTCCGCGTCTTCATCGAGACCATCTTCCCGCGCCGGTTCTCAGGAACCTGCCCGTAGATCCGCTCGAGGTTCGTGGTCTTCCCGGAGAGCCCCGGCCCGTAGTAGACGATCTTCGCGTTGATCTCTTTGCCGCTGTAGTTGAACACCACCATGGTTCCAGCCTCCGATCCGGTACGGCGTGAAGTTTGCAGGCCTCGTGTTCCGAAATGGGGCAAGAGGTGTGCCACGCGCCCTCCCGGTGGGGACCGGAGGGGAGACCGTAACTTGTTGGGAAGAAGCAGGTTCCGGAGGCAGGTCCGCGGGAGGTCGGTTCTGCGCGCGCGGGCGCGGAGGTCCGCTTGCGAAACGCACCTGCACGCCGTGCATTCTGCCCGTCTGACCGCCGTCTCCCTGGTTTTCCTCGCGCTCCTCGCGGCGGCGGCCGGGAGCGAGAGAGTCCGGGAGCCCTCCCCCGATCGGGGGGCCGGCGGGGCGCCCGCTCCCTACCGGATCCTCTGGAAGGGGGGCGAGGCGGACACCGACTCCCTCGCCGATCCGTCCGCCGAGGCGCGGCGTCTCCTCGCGGGGGGGAGGAGGCGCCTTCTCCTCCAGTTCAACGACAAGCCGCACCGGGAGACGCTCCGCGCGGCCGGCATCGAGATTCTCCGCTATATACCGCGTGATACCTATATTGCTCGGCTGTCAAGTAGCGTCGACCGGGCCGCTTTCGACGCCGCCGTCCGCTGGGTGGGCGAGATCCCCGCCTCGGCGAAGATCGCGCCCGCCGTCGAGGCGGAGAGCGCGGGGAAAACGGCCGGGGCGATCGCCGTCCGCGTCCGCTTCCACGACGACGTCGATCTGTTCGAGGCGGTCGAGGTCCTCCGCGCCCTGGGCGGTACGGCGCTTCAGAGACGCACGGTCTTCCACGGCTTCGACGCGATCGTCCCCGCGCCCGCCATCGAGGAGCTTGCCGCGAGGGACGAGGTCCTCTGGATCGGCGCCCCCCTCCCCCCGCCGGTGCCGGCGAACGACGGGATCCGCCTGAACGGGAGGATCGATTCCGTTCACGCCGCTCCCTACTCGCTGACGGGGAGCGGCGCGAGGGTCGGGGTGTGGGACGGAGGGCCCGTCGACTCGCACGCCGACTTCTCGGGACGCCTCACGGTCGCCGACGCGGGCGCGAGGGTCTCCGATCACGCCACGCACGTGGCGGGGACCCTCTGCGGCTCCGGGAGCCTCAGCGCCTCGTTCGGGGGCTCCCCCTTCCAGTGGAAGGGAGCGGCGCCCGGGTGCCTGCTCTTCTCCTACGACTATTACGGCGACGTCCCCGGCGAGTTCGGCGCGGCGATCACCGCGCACGGCATCGACGTCAGCTCGAACTCCTGGGTGCTCGACGTCGATCAGACGACGTGGGGGAACTGCTATCTCTACGGCGACTACGACGGGTACGCGCCCGAGTTCGACGACGTGGTCGCGGGGTTCTTCGGCAAGCGGATCGTCGTCGTCGTCTCCGCCGGGAACGAGCGGAACGACGGCGACTGCTCGATCGACGCGCGGAGCGGCTACGCGAGCCTGCCGCCGCCGGGGACGGCGAAGAACGTGATCACCGTCGGGGCGATCCACACGAACAACTCGGCGATGACCTCGTTCTCGAGTTACGGGCCGGCGGACGACGGGCGCGTGAAGCCCGACCTGGTCGCGGGGGGGTGCCAGTCGACGTACGACTACTCGATCTGGTCGACGTGGCCGGGGAACCAGTACGGCGCGACCTTCTACTGCGGGACCTCGATGGCGGCGCCTGCCGTCGCCGGGGCGGTCGCCCTCCTCATCGAGGGGTGGGGGGACGAGGCGGCGGCCCACCCGGGCGCGCTCGCCGCCGACCCGCTCCCCTCGACGCTCAAGGCGCTTCTCCTCGGCTCCGCGGACGACCTCGGCAACACGGGGCCGGACTTCCGCTTCGGGTACGGCCGGATGAACGTGAAGCGCGCCGCCGATTGGATTCAGACCTCGAGCCTCGCGCAGGACAGCGTGGCGGACGGCGAGGTCTTGGAGTGGACCTTCCCCGTCCCCGCCGGCCTCCCCTCGGTCAAGGTCACGCTCGTCTGGGACGACCCCGCGGGGACCCCGCTCGCGAACCCCGCGCTCGTCAACGACCTCGACCTCGTGCTCCTTTCCCCCGGCGGTTCGTCCTTCTACCCGTACGTTCTCGACCCCGGGAACCCGGCAGCCGCCGCGACGACCGGGGCCGACCACGTGAACAACGTCGAGCAGGTCGTGGTCGTCTCGCCCGCCGCCGGGACATGGACGGCGCGCGTCACCGGAACGGACGTCCCCATGGGGACGCGCCAGACGTTCTCCCTCGCCGGCGTCGACGCCAGGGCGCCAGCCCCGCCCGCGGCCTTCTCCGCCGCGGGCCTCTCGGACACCTCGATCGCCCTCGCCTGGTCCGGTCCGACGGAGCCGGACGCGGGGGGAGTCCTTCTCGTCCGAAGCAACTCGGCGATCTCGTGGGTCCCCTCCGCCGGGTCGGGCTACGCTCCCGGAGACGAGGTCGAGGGAGGGGTCTTCGTCGTCGACACGACGAGCGCGGAGCGCCTCCTCGACTCGGGCCTCCTCTCCTGCGCGCGTTACTACTACCGGTGCTTCGCCTTCGACCGGAACCGGAACTACTCGGCGCCGGCCGGCGCGAACAGCATGACGACGGGGAGCTGCACCGCGGTGCCCCTTTCCGGCGGAGCCCCCGCCCTCCTCCGGCTCCACGGCGCCCGCCCGAATCCCTTCAACGCGGCCACGCGGATCCGCTTCGATCTCCCGGAAAGCGGGCCGGTCCGCGTCGCGATCTACGACCTCGCCGGACGCCTCGTCCGCGTCCTCGTCGACGAGACGCTCCCCGCAGGGTCATACGAAGAGTCGTGGGACGGCAGAGGGGATCGCGGGGAAGAAGCCGCATCCGGCGCCTACTTCGCGAAGCTCGAGGCGGGAGGAGAAACGGGAACCACGCGCCTCCATCTGATCCGCTGAGCCCCACCGGCGCGCGCCTCGGTCACGGACACCCGTTCCCGTGAATCGGTCTCTGTGACCAACGGCCGCTAACGGAGAATCCAGACGCCCGGATTCTCTTTCCATTTGGGCAGGGACTCGTCGCGTGTCGGGGCGTCGTTGTAGTGCGCGAGAAAGAGATCCCGGATTCTTCCGTACTCCTTCTGGTCCGCGGAGGGGAAGTAACGGACCTCGCGGCGGAGAAGGCCGTCCTTCTCCGAGAGGTAGAAGAGCTCGAACTGGGTCACCGGCTCGTGCGCGACGATCGCGCGGCTCGACTCCGACGCCTCCCCCTTCTCGAACCAGAGGGAGACGACCGGATCGGCCACCCCGAAGCCGTGCCTCTCCTCCATGAGGCGCTTCCAGAGGTTGAAGATCTCGAGAGGAACGTAGCGGGGCGTTCGGGACGAGCCCGGGGGCTCCTCCTTCCGAACGAAGCAACGGACGATCGTCTCGGTCGGCATTCGACACCTCTCGTCTCAAGGAAACCGCCGGGCCCCGGTTTTGTCACGGTTTTTCTTCGATCGAAGAGCCTCGGAGCTCTCCATCGGCTCGCTCCGCAGGCAGACCCCCCTGGGCCACAGCTTCGAAGGTCAATCGACGGCGGGTCCTGTCGGCGGCTGTCCATGCGGTGCTCGCCATTCGCCGAGCCTCGGTGGCTGCGCGCCGCACGGACACCTGCCGCCGCCACCCGCCGTGGTTACGCGAGTCACCGGCGCAATCCCCCTCCGTGTCACCCTTCGGAACCTCCTATGGGGGACCGCAAGAGAGAATCCGGTATCTGAAGGGGAAGGAGACGCGGAGCCCGCGACGACCGCCCGCGCAGCAGAGGCATATGTTCTTGACATCTACCACGTTGACGGCTACACTGAACTGGCACCACCGCAAGACATCGGAGAACCTACCGTCGAGGAGGCTGCCGTGCGGAGCTTACGACTCTGTTTGCTCGTCGGGATGGCGATCATCCTCCTTCCGGGGGCAAAGGACGCCCATAGCGAATGGTCCGTAGAGCTGGACCTCGACGGAACCCTCGGCAACGGCCCGGACGTCGCGTTCTTCACCCCCGGAGACTTCGTCATTATGGACGTATGGGCCAAGGGTGAGACAGCGATCCTCGGGTTCGAGGTCGCGTTGTGCGACACGCAGAACCTTCTGGATCTTGTTTGGCGTGACTTCTACCTCCCGGACTCGTGGAACGACACATTGACCATAGGGGACGACTGCATCATCCTGTCCGGCCACGACCGGGTGTTGACGGGAGTGCGTCCGGGGGCAGGCCAGAAGCCGTCGACATGGTCCTCAATCAAGACGCTTTTTCGACAGACGAAGCCGCATCCCAAGATGATGATCTTGGATCCGCTCGCCCTCCCCGCCCGAGTCGCGACTCTTGTCTACGAGGCTCTGGATATCGGAATCGCGCACGTGACTGTCGGTGAAAGCTCCCTCGTTGACGAGAACTATGCTTGCGGGTCCTTTCAAGAGAATGTCGGGTGCGTGATCGAAATCCACGTTTGTCAACCCAGCGAGTGATCGCCTGATCGGTCGCCTTCTCTTCCAGACCCTCGCGAGGAGTGTTCAGCTACCAGATTCCTCTTTCCCACGCGACCCCTCCGGGGTGAGGCGGGCCGGCCTTCCCCTCGGGGCCTTCTCGACGCGGCCGGGTACCCGCACCCTCTCTATTGCGGGGCCGAAGGCCCCCGCTCGGGGGCGGGTGGCCGAGCGAGTAGAGCCGAGAGCGCGGGAGCGCTCGGAGGCGTGCCCCGAGGGGGAGGCCGGCTTGCCGAGCCACACCGTGTTCCGGTACCAGATACCTCTTTCGGCGGAACGACAGAGAGAATCCGGTTCCTGGGAGTCTATCCCGAGCGGATCGGTTCGGGGAGGTCGCCGGCGAATGAAGGGCGCGCGAACGCCTCCTTCCTGGCCTCCTCGAGGAGATCGACGTCGCGGACGAGATCCGCGATGCCGAGCCCGAGCGCCCCGTGCTGCCTCTCCCCGAGAAGCTCGCCGGTCCCGCGGATCCGGAGGTCCTCCTCGGCGATGCGGAACCCGTCGTTCTCCCTCTCGATCGCGAGGAGACGCTCCTCGGCAAGGGGCGTGATCGGACCGCGGGTCACGAGGAAGCAGGACGAGGGAAGATCGCTCCTCCCCACGCGCCCGCGGATCTGGTGCAGCTGCGAGAGGCCGAAGCGGTCGGCGTGTTCGACGATCATCACCGTCGCGCGGGGAAGGTCGATCCCCACCTCGACGACCGTGGTGGCGACGAGGATGTCGATCGCGCCCGCCCGCAGCCGCTCGACCGTCTCGATCCGCTCCGAGACGGGAAGACGCCCGTGAAGGAGGCCAATCCTCCTCCCCCGGAAGAAGCCGTTCGCGAGCTTCTCCGCGGCGGAGACGGCCGCCCGCCGGTCCTTCGCCTCGCTCTCCTCCACAAGCGGAAAGAGGATAAAGCCCTGCTCCCCCGCGTCCACGCGCTCGCGCATGCGGCGGTACGCCTCCGCCGCCCCCCGATCGGCGAGGCGCTTGGTGGCGACCGGCCTCCTCCCCGGCGGGAGCGTCCGGATCACCGAGAGGTCGAGGTCCCCGTAGAGGGTGAGGGCGAGGGAGCGGGGAATCGGCGTCGCCGAAAGGAGCAGGAAGTGGCACCGCTCCCCCTTCGCGGGAAGGAGGGCGCGCTGGCGCACACCGAACCGGTGCTGCTCGTCGACCACCGCGAGGGCGAGGTTCCGGAACCGCGTGGCCTCTTGGAGGAGCGCGTGCGTTCCGACGACGATCGCGAGACCCCCGCCGGCGGCGAGATCGCGTACCCGCTTTCTTTCGGAGGTCGGAAGATCACCGGTCAAGAGACCGATCTCGACGCCGAGGGGGCCGAACCGCTCCTGAAGCACCCGCTGGTGCTGGCGGGCAAGCACCTCGGTCGGGACGAGAAGGGCCGCCTGTCCGCCGTTTCCGACGACCGAGGCGATCGCCGCCGCCGCGACGACCGTCTTCCCCGAGCCGACGTCCCCGACGAGCAGCCTCTCCATCGGCCTCCCCGATTCCAGGTCGGCCCGGATCTCGCCGATCGCCTTCTCCTGGTCCCGCGTGAGCCGGAAGGGGAGGGAGGAGAGAAACGAGGAGAGAAGGCGCCCCGGCTCCGCCGAGACGTGCGGCGTCCGGGTCTCCGCGCGGGCGCGGTTCGCCGCGGCGAAGGAGGACTGGAGCCGGTAGAGCTCTTCGAACACGAAGCGTCTTCTCGCGCGCTCGGCCTCCTCGACCCGATCCGGGCGGTGAACGGCCGCGAGCGCCTCGCTGATCGCGGGAAGGCCGAGACGCGAGCGGATCTCCTCGGG
>JBDRFQ010000424.1:0-9142 GCA_043818685.1 Candidatus Eiseniibacteriota bacterium | reverse complement strand
CGCTCGAGCACCTCGATGATGTTCGCGACCCAGAAGACCGGCGGATACGGCGTTCGCTGCTTCATCAATCTCTCCCGAAAGGCGTGAAGGACGTCACGTGATCGCCCGCGATTCCCGCTACTATATCAAATGGCTCGCGTTCGGGTAACCGGAACCCGCGGTCGGATCGGCCGCGGATGCTATGCCCCGAAAGGGAGATCCGACGCCGCGCCGGGAGCCGTTTTCGGGACTGCTCTCAGACCCGTCCGCGGGAGGCGCCGCGCACGAGGGCGGCCCCGATGAGGTGCGCGATCCGGATCGGCTCGGGGACCTTGGAAGGGCCGAGCGTCGAGCGGACGATCTCCTCGGCGTCCTCGTCGCTCGTGCCGGCGTGAGCGATGTGGATGCCGTGCCGGATGCCGCGGGAGGGGGGGATCCGCTCGAGGATCGCGAGGCGTTCGGAGAGGCCCGCGGCGCGGAGGGCGGCCTCGAGATCGCTCGATCCCGTTCCCCGCCGCGTGGTCGAGATGACGGGGACGCCGAGGCGGCGAGAGAGATCGCCGATGTCGATGATCCCGAGGCCCGCGATCGTCACGCCGCCGAGAAGAACCGCCTGGAGCGCCGGCGCCCATCGCATGGAGCCGATCCACCCGGCGAGGTAGTCGGTCGCGCCGCCGCCGTCCGCGGGGAACGAACCGATCGCGACCCCCTCGACGAGCCGCGAGCCCTCCATGACGACCCCGACGATCGGGACCGGTTCCCTCTGCCCCTTCCGAAAGGGGGCGTCGTCGATGCCGATCACGCGCGGGGTCTTTCTTTCCATGCAAACTCGGTCCCGCGGTTTCCGTCAGAAGATCGCCGCCCCGGGATCCTCCTTCACAGGAAGGCCGAAGGTCGCGGGCTGGCCGGTCGCCTCGAGCACCGACACCCACATCCTTCCCTCAGGGGAGACGCGCTTTTTGCGAAGGAGGACGAGCGGAACCGGGACGTGCACGAAGATGTCGTGCTGGTGGCCGATCGTGACGTCGGTCTTTCCGGCCATTCCCGCGTGCGCGGCGTGGCGGGCGAGCGCGTTGCAGAAGACGCTGTCGTCGCCGTCCGCCGGTATGCTCCGGATGATGTAGCTCGGGTCGATGTACTTGAGGGTCACCGGCCTTCCGATCCCGGCGAAGTGAGCAACGATCCGCTCCTTGAGGTGGACGCCGATGTCGTGGGGCTTCGCGTTCCCCGACTTGTCACGTACGACCGGCTCTCCCTCGAAGAGATGCTGCCCCGCCCCCTCGGCGACGACGATCACCGCGTGCCCCCGCGCCGCCATCCTCTTCTCGAGCGCGGCGAGGAACCCGTCCCGCCCCTCGAGCAGAAACGGCACCTCCGGGATCAGCGTGAAGTTCACCTCCTGGCTCGCGAGGGTCGCGCCCGCCGCGATGAAGCCCGCGTCGCGGCCCATGAGCTTCACGAGCCCGATGCCGTTCCTCGCGCCCTTCGCCTCCATGTGCGCCCCGTCGATCACCTCGCGCGCTTTCTCGAGCGCGCTGCTGTAGCCGAAGCTCCTCCGGACGAAGGGGATGTCGTTGTCGATCGTCTTCGGGATACAGACGATCGCGATCCGCTCCCCCCGCCGCTCGACCTCCTGCCAGATCGCGTGGGCTCCGCGGTGCGTGCCGTCGCCGCCGATGCAGAAGAGGATGTCGATCCGCTCCTTCTCGAGGAAGTCGACGACGGTCTTTGGATCCTGCTCCCCGCGCGAGGTGCCGAGGACGGTGCCGCCGCGGCGGTGGATGAACTCGACGAAGGCCGGGTCGATGGAGACCGGCGGGACGGCGACGGCGGGGTTCAGCCCCTCGAACCCGTAGCGGATGCCGAGGATCTCCCGCACGCCGTAGTGGTGATGAAGCTCGAGAACGAGCGCGCGGATCACGTTGTTGATCCCCGGGCAGAGCCCGCCGCAGGTGACGATCGCCGCCTTCGTCGTTGCCGGATCGAAGAAGAGGCGCTCGCGCGGTCCCGCCTTCTCGAAGAAGAGGTCGTCGCGCGGGTCGTCGCCGGGGCGAAGCTCGATCTTCGCCCGCACGATCGTCTCGTCGAGGATGAAGTTCCCGATTCCGTCTCCGCGCTTGTTCGAGAAGCCGAGCGGGGAGCGGACGTGGCGCTCGCCGAGCGTTCGGACCCGGAAGTCGTCCGGCGTCAGCATGGAGGGGTTCTCCGAAGGCCGTGCGTGCTCTCTTCACGCGCCGGCCGCAATGAGTATAGCGGATCGGGGCGCGGAGCGAGAGCCTCTCGCGCCGGTTCCCCTCGTCGCCTTCGTGGGAGGCGGCGGTGAAGATCGCAGCCCGCTACCGCCAGATGCTCTTGAGGGCGCTCCAGGACGATTCCTCCGTGCCCCGGGGTTTGACGTTGAGCGGTTCCTGATCGATCTGATGGGTGACGAGGTAACGCTCGGGGTGGAACGGGTCGGGACGAACGACGAAGACCTGGTAGGAGATGACGATGAAGTTGATGATACCCTCCGGATCTTCGGGGTCCTCAGCGGCCACCTTGAGGTCCACGAGCGCCGTCACCCGGTGCCACGTTTCCCCCGCGGGCTTCCCGGGGTAGCTGGTTGTATCGATCAAGACCTCCGCCGGTCCGAAATCGAGCGCGATCCGGTTGACCCGCGCCCCATTGTCGCTCCACCGCCCGCCGAACATCCGCCCGGCGATCTTGAGCTCCGTCGCGGTTCCCCAAAAAGGTGTCGAGTCCGGGTCCACATCCTGCGGCAGCAGCTCGAACCGGTAGCGCGCATCGAGAAACGACGCGTAAAGGGCGCTGTCCATCGCCGCGTACGCGTCGGCGAAGTCGGGGAGGAACGCATCGGGTGTCGTTTGAAACGTGTAGGACCGGAGGACGACCTCGATCCGGTAGACATCGTCGCCACCCCCGATGGGAACGATCGCCCCGAGCGCCCCCGGCTTGGTGAATGCCGCCTCCCTGATGCTCGGATCGACGGCTTCCATGATGAAACGCCCGTACGAGTCGGCCGTCGCCGTCCGGTCCCCGACACTCACGGCGGCGCCGGCGGCCGGCACGCCGGCTGTGTCGAGAGACACGGTCCCCTTCACGATGCGCGAGGCGGGAAGCTCGATGGGCCGATAGAAGAGCCCCTTCGCCTCGCCCCAGCTGAGCCCTTGGGCGAGCCCTTTCCCACCGCCGAACTGCGCGGGCCGCTCGATCTGCTCGTAGAGGAGCCAACCCCGGTCGTTCGAGAGATCGCGCCTGAGCTCGTGCTCGATCTTCGTGAAGATGTATGCGCTCTCGACGAAGTCGCTCCCCGGCTCCCGGAAGCCGTACCCGATCTCGGTGAGGGTCGTCGCGCGGTACGCCCACTCGTTCCGGGTCCCGGGGACGAGGGAGAGAGCCTCCTCGAGAACGCTGATCTCCATCGCCGTCGAGACGACCGACGTGTCGGCGAAGAGGGAGCCGATCACGGCCGCCTCGGTCCTCTTCCCCCAGAACCCGCCCGGGTACTCGGCCGGCGCCTCGTTCTCGAGAAAGAGAAAGCGGAAGTCCGGATGGAGGGAGGAGGCGTACCCCTCGGCGTCCTGGTCTTCAAAGAGGGCGGGAAACGTCCCCGAGAGGAAGCGCTCCGCCTCGGTCGCGTCGGGCGGTCCGAGGGTATCGGTTCCGATGGTGTCGCCGCAGGAGGAGACGAGCAACGCGGAGACCGCGAGAACCGCCAATCTGCCTCGAGCCATCCGCCCGCTCCTCATGTGTACCTGATACCCTATTTCGCGTGTACCTGATACCTTGGGGAAATGGGTATCAGGTACAGGCTATCTTCTAATGCGCCCGCCCCCTACCGAAAGAGCGACTTTACCATTCCCCAGGAGCTCTCGGTGCCGTGCGTGCCTTCGCCCGCGCCCTTGTTGACCGACGGCCGATCGTTCTGCCTGACGATGAGATAGCGACCCTCGATCGCCGGGTCGGGACGCACGACGAAGATCTGATCGGAAAGGACGATGAAGTTAATGATCCCCTCGGGATCGCTCGGGTCCTCCGTCACGACCTTGAGGTCCACAACGGCCGTCACCTTGTGCCACGTCTCCCCCGGCGGCTTCTCGGGGTAGGAGGTGGTGTCGACAACGACGGTCTTCGCCAGAAGATCGAGAGCAATCCGATCGACGCTCCGGCCATCCGCGTTCTCCCACCCCGAGAACATCCTCCCCGCGATCGTGAGCTCTTCCCCGAGATCCCAGTACGGGAGCGGATCGTCCGGATCGACCTCCTCCGGGAGAAGCGTGAACCGATACCGCGAGTCGTGGAGCGCGGCGTAGCGGGCGCTGTCCATCGTCGAGTAGGCCCGCGGCAGATCCAGCTCGATCAGATCCTCAGGGATCTCGTGAACCATGAGGGGGATAAGGGCGACGTCGACCCGGAAGACATCGTCCCCGCCCCCGACGGTCACCGTCGATGGAAGCGCGTTCGGATGGCTCACGCGGAACGACCTCACGGAGGAGGGGACCCCGGGGATCTCGAACGCGCCGTACGCGTCCGTCGCAGCGGTCTCCGCTCCGGCCTCCACCGCCGCCCCCTCGACGGGGGTCGCTCCCGCTTCGTCTAGTCGGACGATTCCCTTGAGCGTGCGGTTCGCGGGGGGCGGGAGAGGCTCGTAGAAGAGCGCCTTGGCCGCGCCCCATCGCGCCGTCGACGCGGCCGCCGCCGCCCCCTTCTCCACCGGTCCCTGCTCGATCTCGTCGTAGACCTTCCACGAACCGTCCGCGGGATCGGTCCGGAGATGATAGGTCTCGATCACCGGGGCGATCAGGGTGTCGCTCGCGCCGCCCGCCTCCTGCCGGACGATCGCCGCGCCGAGGAGCGCGATGGCCCGGTAGTCCCACTCGTTCGTTTTCCCCGGAAGGAGCGTGAAGGTGTCGTCGAACACGGCCACGTCGAAGTCGAGATACGTGACGCTCGGGCAGGCGAAGAGCGACTCGACGACCGCGCTCTCCGTCCTCTTCCCCCAGAACGACCCCGGAAGCTCCGCGGGCGCGTCCCCCTCGACGAACGTGAACCGATAGTCCGGGTGCAGGAGGCTCTCGTAACCGGCGGCGTCGCGATCCGCGAAGACCCGCGGCAGGCTGTCCGTCAGGAGCGCGCGCGCCTCGGACGCTTCGTCCCCGCCCGGCCCCCCGATGGTCCCGGTGTCGCACGCGGCAAGGAGGATCATCGACGCGACGAGAAGGGCGGCCGCGGGGAGCCCGCGCGGGATGCTCCTCGCGCCGTTCGCGCGGTGTACGGATTTCGGTCCGATCGGGCGGTCGTGCATGGCGAACCTCGCGGTGAGAGGTTGGGAGCGTTTGACGCCCTTATCTTATCACTTCCGCCCGCCGGGAGGAAGGACGCCTTGCTCGGGGGCTTGGCGGCCGGACGGTTCGGCGGGACAATCTCCGCGATCGCGTCCGATCGCTGGTACACGGAGCGGGACGGGCTTCTTCGGCAAACAGGTGGGGCTTGGTCGGCATCCCGGAACAGAGGCGGGTCCCTCACGCCGCTCGGCGATCCCCCGCTTCTCCTCGGGTTCGTCCACGGGGTCCCCTTCTTCCGGACGATGAACCTCTTCCCGATGATGGGTTTCGTCGTCGTTCTTCTCCTGATCCTCTTCTTCGTGACCGACACGTACTTCTTCCGGAGGGACGAGGTGTTCCGCGAGAAGCTGCGCGAGGTCGAAACGGGCGGGATTCGGGTGGAGGGCCTCCACGACCTGGTCTTCCTCGCGGGGATCCTCATGGCCGTCCTCGTGTCCGGGATCTGGCGGGCGGGCCACGTCTCGATCCATGGGGTCCACGTTCCCTATCAGAACATCTTCCGCGACTCGATGCTGGTCGCGCGCGCCCACGTACCTGACGTTTCTGAACTCGGCGCTCGGCAGGTTCTACGAGGGGATGCGGGAGATCGACGCGATCCACGCGCTCATCGCCGAGCGCGCGATCTTCCTGAAGGCGACCTCGCTCGGCGCGGTCTTCATGGGAGCGAACACGTAAATCGGGAACGCGCCGAACTTCATGGTGAAGTCGATCTCCGAGGAGGCGGGCGTCCCGATGCCGAGCTTCTTCGGATACATGTTCAAGTACTCGATTCCGATCCTCATTCCGTGCTTCCTTCTCGTCGCGAGGCTGTTCTTGTAGTATGGAAGGGAGGGGGAGGGCGTCATGGAGCGCAGGTTTCGCGCCGTCGTGATTCATGGGCCGTACCCGCTCGTGCGGGGCTTCGTCACCGGCGTTCTCGCGGGGAAGGGGGAGACCGGCCGGGTCTTCTACTGCGAGAGGGACAACATCGAGGCGGATCTCGATGCGGAGGAGGGGCTGGCGGAGAAGCTCGCGGAGTGGATCGGCCTCCAGAAGTACCTGGTCACCACGGTGGTCATCGAGGAGAAAGTCCACGGACCGATCGTCGAGGCGCTGAAGCGCGCGCGCGAGGAGCTCCGGCTCAGCGTCGAGGCATCGCGGGCGGTGAAGGAAGCGAGCCTGGAGGCGCGGTTCCGGACCTTCTCCCAGAGCGAGGGAATCGAGATTCGCCGGCTCGTTGAGAACCCTCCCGGTGGGGTGAAGACCCTTCCCGATTTCACGCTCAGGGAGAGCCGCCGCGAGGAGGCGGCCGGGATCGAGGCCTACGCGCCGGAGCATGACTACGAGCTGGAAGGGTCGTTCGCGTGCGTCGGCCCGGTCGACCGGATCGTCGAGTACCGAAAGCGGCTGGTGGAGAATCCGCTCGTTCAGTGCAGGCCGGTTCGTCTGGCTCTTGAGTAGGCATTCTCCCTGTCCGAATCCCCCTGCGAGGTCCCATCGGAGCAGCAGGATGAAGCGCTTCTCGGCTCTATTGGCCGTGCTTTCGGTTGTGTCCCCCGTGTTCGCCCGGCCGATCGGCGACACGCTCACGGTGATCATGCGGCCGATCCTCGGCCTGCCGGCCTTTTGCGCCGCAGGGGAGACCCTGGATGTCGTCGCGAGCGCCCCCCCATCGGCCGCCGGATGGTCGGTCGAGCTCCTCCGCGCCCCGCGCGCGTTCCCTCTGGCCGTCTCGATCGCGAGCCGCGACAAGGTCACGCAGCTCTGGACGCTGCGCGTGCCGGTTCCGTCCGAGGTGCCGGAGGAGCTTTACGATCTTGCCGTGCACGCGACCGGCGGAATCGCCGACACGACCCTGCGCGCGGTGAAGGTGCTGGCCGAATACGAAGACCAGTGGTACTTCGCGCAGGTGACCGACACGCACCTTCCCGGCCACAAGTACTACGGGAGCCGCGGCTGGGAGGCCGACTCCACGGAGGAGGCGGACTTTCGCGCGGTCATCGACGACCTGAACCTCATCGCGCCCGAGTTCGTCCTTCTCACAGGCGACTTCATCAACGAGGGAGAGCTGGAGGACCAGAACGAGTACCGGGCCTACTCGCGCGCGCAGAGGGTTCTCCTCGAGCTCGAGGTTCCGGTCTTTCTCATCGCCGGCAACCACGACATCGGCGGCTGGACGACGACCCCGCCGCCGGACGGAACCGCACGGCGCAACTGGTGGCGCTTTTTCGGGTGGCCTCATCTTGACGATCCGCCCGATGGGGTCACCACGCAGGACTACTTCTTCGACTACGGACCGGTTCGTTTCGTCGGCTTGGAGTCGTACTACAACTACGACGGATGGCGGAGAGCGACGTACGGGTCGACCTCGTTCCGTTCGCATCAACTCGACTTCCTGCGCGCCGCGGTTGCGGGGAGGCCGCGGGGGGGGGGCGGGCCGTCACCTTCTATCACTACGACTTCGCCGGCCAGATCGGCGATCCGGCCGGGTGGGGAGTCGATCTCATCCTGTTCGGACACATCCATCGGAACTCCGGGTCGATTGCGAGCCCGAGGCCGGCGCTCTCGACCGAAGCGTGCGCGGACGGGAACCGCGCTTACCGGATCATCCGGGTGAGGGAGGGGAGGCTCGGCGCGCGGGAGACGCTCCGGGCCGGAAGCCGAGGGGAGCGCCTGGCGATCGACTTCGACGGACCGAACGACGGGTCGCGGGCCGTCAACGGTGCGACGATCGTGAGCGCCCACGACCAGCCCTTCGAGTTCGCCGAGGTGCGCTTCGTGATGCCGAAGGAGGGCGCTCCCTACGGCCTCGGCGGCGGCACCATCCTCCGGCAGGTCGACGCGGACACCGCGCTCGTCGTGGTCGGACGTGTTTCCCTGTCCGCGGGGGAGACGGCGCGCGTCCGGATCGAATCGGCTCCCGAGGCGCCGCCTCCGCCCGCTCCTCCTCCCGATGCCTTCCGGCTGCTCGGGAACACACCGAATCCGTTCAACGGGACGACGGAGATCCGCTTTGAGATCCCCGAGCCGGGAGGAGTGGTCGAGATCGAGCTGTTCGACGTGGTCGGCCGGTACCTCTTCCGGGTCGCGCGCGGGCCCTTCCCCGGCGGAACGCACGCGTTTCCGTGGGACGGGCGCGCTCCATCGGGCGTGCGCGTGCCGAGCGGTCTTTACTTCTGCCGCGTGATCTTCGGTGAAGAAGCGCGCATCGGGCGCATCCTGTACGTTCCATGACGCGCGCCGCGCGGGGCGCCCTGCAATTGAGGAGGGTTCGACCATGTCTGTTGTCCGCTCGATCGGGATCGCCGTTCTCGCAATCGTTCTTCTCTTCGCGGCCGCGTACGTCTCGATGGTGTGGGTGGCGGATCGCTCGTTCGATCGGGCGCTCGCGCGGGCCGGCTCCGCCGAGATCCGTGAGTTCGAGCTCGGAGAGGTGCGCGAGGGGATCGCCGAGGTGCGGATCGCGGCCGAGGGGGGAGAGGAGGTCGTCGGTCTCTGCCGCGTCTCTCCGCGGGAAGAGAGCCCGGAGGTCCGCGTCCTTCTCGTCGGAGGGATCGGCACCGGGATGGACGCGGTGCGCCTGGTGGGTCCGATTCCGGGCGCGGAGGTCTACTCGTTCCACTACCCGCTCAAGGAACGGTTGCCGAGCGGAAACGCGCTCTCGAGAGCCGCTTCGGTTCCTTCCATCATCAAGGGAATCGCCGAGAGCCTCGTCGCTTTCGGTCTCGCGGAGCGCGCCCTCCAGTCTCGCGAGGACGGCGCGAGAACCGTGCTCATCGGGGTGAGCCTCGGGGTTCCCTTCGTCGCGGCACTCGCTTCGACGGGGGAGAGGCCGGACG
>JBDRFQ010000423.1:0-3956 GCA_043818685.1 Candidatus Eiseniibacteriota bacterium | reverse complement strand
ACCGAAGAAGATTTGCGGGTGAAGCGTTCCGGGGCCGAAGGCGGGGGGAGGGAGCCCGACCTCGTCCTCGACCGGGGTCAGCTTCCCGCGGACGAAGCGCGGGAAAGCGTCGTGCGGCGCGCGAAGAGTGAACCGGCGCGCCGTGTGGACCAGGCTCCCCCATGTCCTGCTCCTCTCTCGCACCCGGTCGCGATCCTCCCGGTAGCGTTTCCAGGAGTCGTCGAGGAGGGGAAGCGTGAAGGAGTGAACCATCTCGTGACGGATCACGTGCTCGAGCATCTCGTTCGAGCCGGTGAAGGGAAGCACGATGCGGCCGCGGATCAGGTCGAAGAACCCCTGCACCCCCTCGCCGACGAAGCCCGGGGTCGTGTTCGTCGTCTGGAAGCGGGTTTCGGAGGTGTATCCGATGAGGGGGATCCGGTCTCCCTCCCCGGTGAGCGAATCGTAGCGGATCCCCATTCGCTCCTCGAGCCGTGGATACCAATCCTCGGCGATGCTCCCGATCCTCGAGGCGAGCCGCTCCTCGCCCTTCCCCATGTAGATGTCGAAGTGCTCGGTGCGGACCACCTGGATCTCTCCGGGTCCGTCCCACTGGATCTTCTGCTGGAGCGTGTACAGGTTGGCAGGCGTGATCCGGTTCGTTCCGTAGGGGAGGGAGCCCCGGGCGGGCGCCGCGGCGAGGAGGAGGAGGATCAGGAGGCGGAGGGCCGCGGACGATCTCAAGACATCGCTCCTTCGTGGGAGACCGGGGCCAACGAATTATACACACGGAATCGGGGGGGCGCGCGCGGCGCTCCTTCCCACGCTCCCCTTTTTCGTGATACGTTTCGAGCGCGGACGCCGGAGCAGCGCCCGCTGGAGGGCCGAGGCATCGATGAGCGTTCTCCGACCGCTCCCCGCGTCCCTTCTTCTCCGACGCGCCCTTCTCCAGAGAGAGAGGGAGGGGGCGGTCTTCGATCTCCCTGAGCGGAAGGTCTACAGGGGGATTCCCGATCTCGACTGCTCCGTCCGCTCCCACGGGGAGAGGGCCTCGACGCCGCTCGGGCCCGCGGCCGGCCCCCACACCCAGCTCGCCCAGAACGTCGTGCTCGCCGACCTCGCCGGGGGGCGGATCCACGAGCTGAAGACCGTGCAGGTCCTCGACCGCCTCCGCATTCCGCGGCCGTGCATCGACATGGCGACGGTCGGGTTCAACGTGGAGTGGTCGCAGGAGCTTTCCCTGCAGGAGTCGGCGCACGAGTACGTCAAGGCGCGCGTCCTCCTCGCCGCGCTCCGGGAAGCGGGCGTTCCCGAGGGGCTCCCGCCGCGCGAGCGCGATTCCCTCTTCGACATCAGCGTCGGCTACGACCTGGCCGGGGTCCGCTCGGCGAAGGTCGCCCGTTTTCTCGAGACGATGCGGGACGCCTCGCGCGCGATCGAGGCGGTGCGCGGGGAGATGCGCGCGGGTCTCCCGGCGCGGTGGAAGCGCCTGGCGGATGTTCCCGTTCCGCCGCGCGTCGGCTCCTGCGCGACGATCTCCACCTTTCACGGCTGCCCGCCGGGCGAGATCGAGTCGATCGCCCTTCACCTAATGGATGCGCACCGCTTCCATGTTGTCGTCAAGATGAACCCGACCCTCCTCGGGTTCGACGAGGTCGCGGCGATCCTCCGGGGGGAGCTCGGATACGACGAGCTCCGGCCGCCGCGCGACGCGTTCGAGAGCGATCTGTGCTTTTCCGAGGGGGTGGACCTTCTCCGCTCGCTCCGCGCGGCCGCGGAGAGGCTCGGGAGGAGCGTCGGAGCGAAGTTCACGAACACGCTCGTCGTGGAGAACCACAAGGCCTTCTTCAGGGACGAGAGGATGTACCTCTCCGGCCCTCCCCTTCACGTTGTCGCGCTCGAGCTCTCCGCCCGGTTTCGCGAGGAGATCGGGGCGGACCTTCCGATCTCGTTCTCCGCGGGCGTCGACGCGCGGAACTACCCCGACGCGGTCGCCGCGGGTCTCGTTCCGGTGACGGTCTGCACCGACCTTCTCCAGCCGGGCGGCTACGGGCGCTTTGCGGCGTACCACGAGTCGCTCGGGCGGCGGATGCGGGAGGCCGGGGCGCGGACGGTCGATGAGTTCATCCTCCGGACGGACGACCCGGCGGGCGAGGCGGACGAAAAGGACGGGCGCGCCGTGCGCGAGGCCTCCCTCCGAAACCACCGGCGGGCGGCGGACCGGGCGAGACGGGATCCCCGCTACACCGCGGAGGTGAACCGCACCCCGCCCCGGAAGCTCGGGTCGCGCCTTTCCCTTTTCGACTGCGTGAACTGCGACAAATGCGTGCCGGTCTGCCCGAACAACGCGAACTTCATCTATGAAGTGAACCCGCGCGTTTTCCGCTGCCGGGATGTCGTCGTTCGCGGGGGGACGCTTGTTTTCTCTTCGGAAGCGAAGGAGTTCGCCGGGGGAACGGGGAAGCGCCCCTGGCATCAGATCGCCAACCTCCCCGATCTCTGCAACGACTGCGGAAACTGCGATGTCTTCTGTCCCGAGGAGGGGGGGCCGCAGGCCCTGAAGCCCCGCGTCTTCCTCTCGCGGGACTCGTTCCTCGAGGATCGCGGCCCCGGCTTCTTCTTCGAGAGGCGGGGATCGGGGCTTGTCATGGCCGGGCGTTGGGAGGGGGCGGAGGTC
The DNA here is from genome assembly GCA_043818685.1 of Candidatus Eiseniibacteriota bacterium. Lineage (GTDB taxonomy): Bacteria > Orphanbacterota > Orphanbacteria > Orphanbacterales > Orphanbacteraceae > VGIW01. Next base: position 1,300 of record JBDRFQ010000423.1, on the reverse strand, counting down.
GAGCTCCGCCTCGAGGAGGGGCTCGCGGTCTTCTCCGACGGCAAGGCGGAGCTCGTCTTCGCGGGGGACGATGCCGAGCCGAGCGAGATGCGTCTCATTGGAGAAGCGCGCGAGGGGCACGCGGTCCCCGTCGGGCTCTACCTCGCGATGCGCGTCCTCGCTGAAGGACTCCTCTCGCCCGAGGCGTCGTCCTATCCCGCCGTCTCGATCCGATCGGAAGACTGAGAGCTCCCCGATCGCGCCGCTTCCCGGTTTCGCGCTTCTATGGCCGGCGCGCCGTGCTATGCTGTAGCCTGGATCATGCACGCGTTTCCTACTGCGGCTGCGGATCCCGGCCTGCAAGGCCTCCCTTCCGTCGCCGCTTCCTCAGCGTAGGTCTGGGGCTACGCTTCCGGGAGCGGCTCGTCCAGGTCGGGGTCTCGGCACGCGCTCCCCATCCACGCGACGGAAACGCGTGCATGATCCAGGCTACCGATGCGGGGCTCCCCGGAGCCCGGACTGCGTTCACCCGGCGGAAAGGAGAACCCGATGGCGATCCGCTCGTTCTTCTCTGCCGTCACGGCGGAGGAGGCGGTCGAGCTTCGCGCCGCGGGAGGCGAGCGCGCGCGGTTCGTGGCGGGGGGGACCGACCTCCTCTCGGCGCCGGAGCGGCCCGAGTCGGTCGTCGACATTCGCGGGCCGCTCCGCTATGCCCGCCGCGAGGGACTCGAGCTCGTGATCGGCGCGGCCGCAACGGTCTCGATGATCGAGGCGTGGGACGATCTCGCGCGCTCCGACGGCGGCCTCCTCCGATCGTGCGCGCGCGACTTCGCGACCTGGCAGATCCGGAACATGGCGACGATCGGGGGGAACATCGCGAGCGCCGTACCGTCGGCCGACTTCGCCCCGCCTCTTCTCGTTCTGGACGCGAGGTGCGTTCTCCTCGGCATGAAGGGGCGCCGGGAGGTCCCCCTCCGCGAGTTCTTCACAGGCGCGCACGAGAGCGTGCTCGGCACCGATCTTCTCGTCGAGATCCGCTTCGACGAGCCGTCTCCGCGTGCCGGTCTCGCGTGGCAGAAGATCGGCCGCACGGAGGGGGACATCGCGATCGTGAACGCCGCGGCGCGTCTCGATCTGGACGGATCGCGGTGCCGCGAGGCGCGCCTCGCCCTCGGGGCGGTGGCGCCGACCCCCTTCCGGGCGGCCGAGGCCGAGGACTTCCTGAAGGGGAAGGAGCCGAACGAGGAGACGATCGCGAGGGCGGCCGCGCTCGCCGCCGGGGAGGCCCGCCCGATCGACGACCAGCGCGCGAGCGCCGCGT
>JBDRFQ010000422.1:0-5004 GCA_043818685.1 Candidatus Eiseniibacteriota bacterium | reverse complement strand
CAGGGAGCTCCGGGCGAAGAAGGCCGCGCCGTCTCGATCGGGACCCTCGAGCCGGGGGAAGAGGTAGGACCCGGCTCCCTCGCTCTCGGCGGCGGTCGTGGTGCCGCGCCGGCAGCCCGGAAGACGGGAAACGCGAAGGGGCCCCTCCACGGGGGCCCCTTCTTCTCACGCTTCCGACTTGGATACGAGCGTGAAGCCGAAACCTAGTCGGCCGCCGCGATCTTCGTGACCGCTCCGCTCAGCCGATGGGCGAGGGAGCCGGCCACCTGCTTCACCAGATTGAAGCCGAGCCTCGTGTCCTTCTCGCAGAGATCCCGGAGCTTCGCGGCGTTGATCGCGACCGCCTTGCTCTCCTTGCGGGCGATCGCCGTCGCCCGCATCTTGTGCGGCTCGACGAAGACCGACCACCCCAGGAGATCCCCCGGGACAATCTGGTCCACGACGATCTCGCGGCCGCTTCCGAGCTGCAGGCTGACGTCGACCTGCCCGTTCGTTACGATGTAAAGCGCCTTGGCGGGATCCCCTTCCTTGAAGAGCGTCTGACCCGCGGGGATCGACACCTCTTCGGAGATCGCCGCGACCGCCTTGAGCGATTCGCCGTCCACTCCGGCGAAGTAGGAGTAGTAGCGCAACAGTTCGGTGGAAATCATGTTCTTTCCCTCTTCTCGTCCAGGATGGTGAGCACCGCCTCCGTCGCGCGCGGCACGGCGGCTTCCACTTCCGGCGTGAAGGTTTCCCCGAAGGTCAGAACGTCGGCGGCTTCGATCCCGACGAGGAAGATCTCCTCGGTCGGGGGAAGGTGCGCGCCCGCCACCCGCCCGAGCTCGAGGGCCGTCGGCAGATTGACGTCGTGCGCGGAGGAGCTCCGCTGCGTGGGGATCGAGTCGGGCCTCAAGAAACGAATCCGGCCCGGCTCTCCCCCGGGGGCCACGGCGTCGATCACGATCGCGCGATCGTAGCCGATCATCCGCTCCATGAGCCTGAGGCCCCCCCAGAAATCCTCGTCCACGGTAACGTCCGGCCGGTCCGCGAGGAGAGGCCGGAGCCTCTCCGCGACGCGGATGCCGACGCCGTCGTCCCGCAGGATCGGGTTTCCGAGCCCGAGCACGAGCGTGCGCATGTTCGCCGTCCGCCCTCAGTCCAGGTTCTGCGTGAGCCGGTCGACCACCTCGCCGTCCGGCCCGCGGAGGATCACCTCGAGCGGCATCTGCCCGGGCAGCGTGTGCGTGGCGCACGCCATGCACGGATCGTAGGCCCGGTACGCCATCTCGATCGTGTTCAGCAGGCCCTCGTTGATCGGCTTCCCCTTCCGGATGAGACCCTGCGCCGCCTTCTTGACCGACATGTTGATCGGCGCGTTGTTGTTCGTGGTCCCCACGATGAGGTTCACCTTCGTGAGGATCCCGCGCTCGTCGGTCCAGTAGTGGTGAGTGAGTGTCCCGCGAGGGGCCTCGACGCTACCCACCCCCTCGGTCGGGGTCTCGGTCGGGAGGACCCGGAAGTCCTCGCCGGTGATCTCGGGATCGGTGGCCAGCTCGACCCAGCGTTCCGTCGCGTAGAGCAGCTCCACGAGACGCGCCCAGTGCGTCGCGAGCGTGTGGTTCACCGGCTTCCCGCCGAGCGTGTCGTACATTCTCTCGTACTCGGCCTGCGCGAGGGGCGTCGCCATGCCGTCCGCCGCGTTCAGCCGCGAGAGAGGGGTCGCCTTGTAGACTCCCGAGTCGATCCCGTCCACGAGTCCCTTCCATCCGACTTTCTTGAGATACGGGAACTTGAGGTATGACCAGGGCTCCACGTGCTCCGCAACGTAGTCGCGATAGTCCTTGGCGTGATACTTGGCGTGCTCGCTGCCGTCCGGGCCGACCACGCGGATCTTCCCGTCGTAGAAGTTGACGTGGTTGTTCGCGTCGACCGTCCCCATGTTGTAGGTCTTGTGGACGAACGCGTCGCTCTTGATGATCTCCACGTACGCCGGGTTGCCGAGCACGATGTCGTTGAACAGCTTGATCGAGAACTTCGCGAACTCGACCGCGTCGCGCCCGAGCTTCTCGATCTCCGCCCGCTGCTCTTCGTTGATCCCCCGGCTCACGCCCCCCGGAAGCCCCCAGTTCGGGTGCACCGGGCGGCCGCCCATCATCTTGATGAGATAATGGCCGTCGTGGCGCATCTTGAGCACCTTCCCCGCGATATCCATCCCGACCTTCCCCACGATCCCGAGGATGTTTCGCACCGCTTTCGGCGCGTCCGGGCCCATGACGAAGTCGGGGCCGGCGAGAGCGTAGAAGTGGGTCGTGTGGTCCGTCGCATAGAAGATGCTGTAGAAGAGCTCCCTCCGCTTCTTCGCCGTCGGAGGGGGGTCGACGTGGAAGAGGGCGTCCAGCGCCTTCGTGGAGGCCATGTGATGCGCTTCAGGGCAGACGCCGCAGATGCGGTTGGTCAGGTTCGGCATGTCCTCGGCCTGCCGCCGGAGACAGAAGGTCTCGAACCCGCGGAGCTCCGGCACCTGCAGGTACGCATTCGCGACTTCCCCGTCCTCATTGAGGAAGATATCGATCTTCCCGTGTCCCTCGAGGCGGGTGATCGGATCGATCGAGATGCGCTTCATGATCCACTCACCTCCGCTTCTTTCTTCGCCGGTTTTCCGCTTCCGTTCCCCGCGAGCGCCGACCTGCGAAGGGCGCCGTGCGCGAGTGAGAACCGGTAGAACGTACCGACCGGGTCCGGGATGCCCTCTTGAATGATCCGGTCGATCTCCTCCGGGTCATCGGAGTCGATCACGGAGGCGAGGGCGGTCATCATGCGGGCGCCGAAGTCCTCGACGCCGACGTTCGGTCCGTAGCACCCGATGCACGGGGAGCCGACCTGCGGACAGAGGGCGCCGCATCCGGCGCGCGCGGCGATCCCGCAGCAGACGATCCCCTGTTCGAGGAGGCACTTTTCCGTGTCCGGGATGATCTGCCAGGTGCGCTTGAACTCCTTGATCTTCTTCTCTTCGCGTTTCCGAGGACACTCGTCGCAGACGGTCGTTTCGGCGCCGATCACCGAGCCGGGCGGCGGGAGCTTCCCCGTGAGGATCGCCGTCAAGGCGTCCCAGATCCGATCCGGCTCCGGCGGGCAGCCGGGAAGGTAGTAGTCGACGTCGATCGTCTGTCCGAGGGTCTTCAGCGTGTCGTAGAAGACCGGCAGATGGAGCGTTCCCTCGGGGACCTTGGTCTCCACCTGGGGAAAGATCTTCTTCGGGTTGTCCGTCGAGGGAGTCCGTACGTACGCGTTCTGGAAGATCTCGTCCCGCGAGTTCATGTTCGCTAGGCCGGGAATGCACCCCTCGTGAGCGCATGACCCGAACGCGACGAGGACCTTCGCCTTCTTCCTTAGAAGGCGCGCCATGTACTCTTGCTCGCTGTTCCGGATGCCTCCGTTGAAGAGGCAGAGGTCGATGCTCTTGTCGGGCATCTTCTCGATGTCCCGCACCTTCCCGTCCATGACGCAGGGCCAGAAGACGATGTCGAAGGCGTTCGCCACGTCGAGAATCTTCTCGTTGATGCCGAGCACCGCGATCTCGCAACCGCCGCAGGAGGCGGCCCAGTACAGCGCCAGCTTCCCCTTCTCGCTCATTTTGCCGGCACCTCCATCGCTTCCTCGTGTTCCTTCGCGAACTTCTCGATTTCCTTGTCGCCGACGCCTTTTTCGATCCAGTTCCGGGGCCAGTTCAAGCGCCCGAGATTCCGGACCTCCTCGGTCATCTTGGCCACGTGCTCCGCGAAGCGGTTCCCCTCGGCGGCCGAGGCCCAGAGGAGCTGGAAGCGCTCCTCCTCGAGCCCCATGGCGCGCACGGTGTGCTTCAGCATCGAGAAGCGCCGCATCGCCTTGTAGTTCTGTTCGAGATAGTGGCACTCGCCCGGATGGCAGCCGGCCAGGAGAACCCCGTCCGCCCCGAGCGCGAACGCCTTCAGGACGAAGGTCGGGTCCACCCGCCCGCTGCACATCACGCGGATGATCCGCACGTTCGGCGGGTACTTGACCCGCGCGGAACCGGCGAGATCCGCGGCGCGGTAGGAGCACCAATTGCACAGGAATCCGACAATCTTGGGTTCAAAGGTTCCGTCACTCATCGGCGTCTTCCTCCCGCTACTTCGTGGCGGGCTCGGCCACCCGCTCCGTCTCGCCCAGCGCGTCGTAGAGAATCCCGCGCAGCTCGGCGAAGATCTGATCGTTGCTGAAGTGCGCCCCCGAGATCGCCTGGGCCGGGCAGGCGGCGACGCACGTGCCGCAGCCCTTGCACAGCTCGTGGTGAACGAAGCTCACTTCCTTTTCCGCGAGGTACTCGATCGCGGTGTACGGGCAGAGGTTGTTGCAGATCCGGCAGCCGGAGCAGCTCTCCTCGCGGATCGTCGCCACGATCGGCTCGATCATCACTTTGCCTTTGGTGATCATCCCCTGGACGCGCGCGGCGGCCGCCGCTCCCTGTGCCACGGCGGCCGGGATGTCCTTCGGCCCCTGGCACGCGCCCGCGATGAAGATGCCGTCGGTCAACGTCGCCACCGGGTCGAGCTTCGGGTGGCGTTCCGTGAACCATCCGGCCATGCTGCACGAAATGCCGACCTTGAGGCCGAGCTCCTTCGCGTCGAGGCGCGGCTCCATGGCGCCCATGAGAACGACCATGTCGACCGGGATCCGCCGCTGCTTCCCGAGGAGCGTGTCGTGGGCCTGGACGACGACCCTCCCTTCCTCTCCCGGAAGCCGCGGCACGTCCGTGATGTCGGCGACCTTGCCCCGGACGAAGTTCATCCCCTCGTCGAGCAGCCTCTGATAGAACTCCTCGTAGCCCTTCTGGTTCGAGCGCATGTCGATGTAGAAGGAGTAGACCTCGGCATCGGTCTTCTCCATCACGAGGTGCCCGAACTTGAGTGCCGCCATGCAGCAGACCGCGCTGCAGTACTCGTTGTAGTTCTTGTCGCGGCTGCCGACGCAGTGAACGATGCCGATCGACTTCGGCTCGGTCAC
>JBDRFQ010000421.1:0-17394 GCA_043818685.1 Candidatus Eiseniibacteriota bacterium | reverse complement strand
GGGCGGGCCGTGTGCCGGTGAGCCGGCTCCCGAACCGGCTGACCGAGGGGTACGATCTCTCCACGACGGCGGTGGAGGACCTCGCCGCGGCGGGGGTGACGCTTCTCATAACGGTCGACTGCGGCATCACGGCGGTCGAGGCGGTCCGGAGAGGGACGCAGCGCGGGATCGACTGCATCATCACGGATCATCACGAGCCCAAGGGGACCCTTCCGGAGGCCGTCGCGCTCATCGATCCGAGGAGGCCGGAGTGCGGGTATCCCTACAAGGACCTCGCCGGAGTGGGGATCGCCTGGAAGCTCGCCGACGCGCTCGCCGCCTCCGGCATCGGGAGCCGCGAGGAGATTCTCGAGGACCTCGACCTCGTCGCTGTCGGGACGATCGCTGACGTCTCCCAGCTGACTGGTGAGAACCGGATCTTCGTGCGAGAGGGGCTCGAACGGCTCGCCTCGACGGCGAAGCCGGGGCTCCGGGCGCTCCTCGAGGTGGCCGGCTTCGCAGAGCGGAGGCTCGACTACGCGTCCGTCGCCTTCGGAATCGGGCCCCGGATCAACGCGGCGGGAAGACTCGGCGAGGCGGAGCCGGCCCTCGAGCTCCTCACGACCGATTCGCGGACGCGCTCGCGCGAGCTCGCCTTTCTGCTCGACCGGATGAACCGCGAGAGGAGGGCGCTCGACGAGCGGATTCTCGAGGAAGCGCTCGCGCGGGTCGAGGAGGAGGACCCCGGCGGGATCGTGCTCGCCTCTGAGCAGTGGCACCCCGGCGTCATCGGCATTGTTGCTTCGCGTATCAAGGAAAAGACCGGGGCCCCCGTCGTCCTGATCGCGGTCGATGGGACGGTCGGGAGGGGCTCCGCCCGGAGCGTCCCCGGGTTCCCGCTCCACGAGGCGCTCGAGGAGTGCTCGGATCTCCTCCTCCGCCACGGGGGGCACGCCCTCGCCGCCGGCCTGACGATCGAGGCGGATCGCATCGATCCCTTCCGCGAGCGGTTCCGGGAGATCTTCGAGCGGAGGCGGGGGGAGCTCGATCCGCCGGGAAGCCTCCTCGTGGACGCGGAGGCGGAGATCGAGCGTTGCGACGGGGAGCTGCTCGGCGCGCTGGCAAAGCTGGAGCCCTTCGGCCCGGGGAATCGGAGGCCGATCCTCATGGCGTGCGGCCTCTCCGTCAGGGGAGGGTTCCGCGAGGTGGGGAAAGACCACTTGAGCTTTTCCGCGGGTCGGGGGAACGTGTGGCTCGACGCGATCGCCTTTCGGGTCGGGCACGAGAAGGCGTGGGAGTGGAGCGGCCACGGGCGGATCGACCTCGCGTTTTCGCTGGAGGAGAACCGATGGGGAGGGGAGAGCCGCCTCCGGATGAACGTCAAGGGACTCCGGAGGGGGACGGAAGGGCGCTGACGGAGGCGGAGCCTCTCGAGGAGGAGATCGCCTTTCTCGTCCGTGTCGGGCTCGAGCGCGGCCTCCTGAACCGGGCCGCGCGCTACGCCCGCGCGCGCCTCGCGGGGAAGACGCGTAGGTCGGGCGAGCCGCTCATCACGCACGCGGTCGAGGTCGCGAGGATCCTCGACCAGCTCAGGCTCGACGCGACGACGATCGCCTCGGGGCTCCTCCACGACGTGGTGGAGGACTCGGAGGCGACCATCGAGGACGTGGAGAGGAACTTCGGCTCCGAGATCGCGTTCCTCGTCGGGGGCGTGACGAAGATCGGGCAGCTCCAGTTCGCCTCTCCAGAGAAGGAGCAGGCGGACTACTGCCGGAACATGCTCCTCTCGACCGGCAAGGACATCCGGGTCATCCTCATCAAGCTCGCCGACCGGCTGCACAACATGCGCACGCTCCAGTTCCTCCCGCCGGAGAAGATCCGGCGGATCGCGCGCGAGACGCTGGACATCTACGCGCCGCTCGCGCACCGGTTCGGAATCGCGCAGATCAAATGGGAGCTGGAGGATCTCGCCTTCAAGCATCTGGAGCCGGAGGCGTACCGAGACCTCATGCTGAAGATCGCGGCGAAGAGGGAGGAGCGGGAGCGCTACATCGAGGAGTTCAGGAAGCCGATCGAGGAGAGGCTGCGGGAGGCGGGCCTCCAGGCGGAGATCAAGGGGCGCGCGAAGCACTTCTACAGCATCCACAACAAGATGAGGGCGCGCGGCCGCCCGCTGGAGGAGATCTACGACCTCCTCGCGGTTCGCGTGGTGACGAGCACGGTCAAGGACTGCTATCACGTCCTCGGGATCATCCACACCCTCTACACGCCGGTTCACGAGCGGTTCCGCGACTTCATCGCCACCCCCAAGACGAACATGTATCGGTCGCTGCACACCACCGTGATCGGCCCGAGCGGCGAGATGGTGGAGGTCCAGATCCGGACCCGGAGGATGCACCTCACGGCGGAGTTCGGAATCGCCGCGCACTGGCGCTACAAAGAGGGTCTCGCCAGGGGAGAGCCGGCCGGGGACGAGATGGGCTGGCTTCTCCAGGTGATCGATCTCCAAAAGGACCTCACCGACCCGGAGGAGTTTCTCGAGGTCTTCAAGGGGGAGCTCTTCCAGCACGAGGTGTTCGTGTTCACGCCGGGGGGCGACCTGAAACGGCTTCCGCGGGGAGCGACCGCGCTCGACTTCGCGTTCGCCGTCCACACGGAGGTGGGGTACCGATGCGTGGGAGCGAAGGTGAACGGCCGGATCGTCCCGCTCCGCTACGAGCTAAAGAACGGCGAGACGGTGGAGATCATCACCTCGGCGAGCGCCTCGCCGACTCAGGACTGGCTCGCGATCGTGAAGACCGCCCGGGCGCGCACGAAGGTCCGCCACTGGCTCAACCAGGAGAGCTTCCAGCAGTCGAAGCAGCTCGGCAGGGAGATCTTGGAGCGCGAGCTCCGCCGTCTCCACTTCCAGGGGAGCCTTGAGAAGAAGCTCGCCGAAGAAGCCCGGAGCCACGGCTTGGACGACCCGGAACAGCTCCTCGCGGCGATCGGAAGGGGAGACCTCGGCGGCAAACAGGTGGCGGTGCGCATCGCCGAGAAGGAGGCGCCCCAGCCGGAGTTCGAGAAGCTCTCCCTCGACCGGATCATCGATCTCGCCCGCCGCGGCGAGAGGGGGATCCGAATCCAGGGGGTCGGCCAGCTGATGGTCCGCTTCGCGAAGTGCTGCCAGCCTCTCCCCGGCGACCGGATCGTCGGTGTGGTGACGAGGGGGCGCGGCGTCTCCGTGCACCGTTCCGACTGCCCGAACGTCTCCTCCCCGCGCGCCGAGCCGGAAAGGGTCCTCGATGTGAGCTGGGACGTCGAGGGGGGAGCCTCGTTCCCCGTAAAGGTGGTCGTCGCGGCCGAGGACCGGCAGGGGCTCCTCGCGGATCTCGCCCGGGTGATCGGCAAGACCGGGACGAACATTCGAAGCGTCGATCTTCTCGCGGAGGAGGAGGGCGCGGAGGGGGTCTTCATCGTCGAGGTGACGAGCCTGGGCCACCTAAACCGGGTCCTCAAGGCGATGCGCGGCGTGCGCGGCGTGATGAGGGTCGAGCGGCGGGATCTTCTCTAGTGTCGTGTCCCAGAAGTACCTTCCCCTCTGGTCGGCCCTCGGGGGCCGGGGGCGCGCCCGGCGGGGCGCTCGAACGCGAGGCGGGGCCCCTGACCGCGAGCGGTTCCTTGGAGGCGGCGGGAATCATGGCGGCCGGCGGATCGGAGTTCGGCATCGAGAGAGGCTTCGCGGTGTCGCGCTTCCCGATCCTCGAATGCGGGGCGCCGGTCTTTCATCTGTTTGTCGGTCGAGCGGTCGATGGGCCGGGAGGCACGTCCGCGAGCCGCCGGGTTCTTCTTCCGCCTCCTTTCTCCTGGGACCGAGTCGTCCGTCTCCGCCAGGTGCACGGGGCCCGCGTTCTCCATCTGACGCGGGGGAGGGGGGGGCCTCCCGCCGGCGAGACCGAGGCGGACGGGGCGGTCACGGACCTTCCAGGTCTCCTTCTCCGCGTCCGCGTCGCCGACTGCCTCCCCGTATATCTCGTTGATCCGAAGGGTCCGGTGATCGGCCTGGTTCACGCGGGATGGAGGGGGCTCGCGGAGGGCGTGCTCGAGGAGGCGGTGGAGCGCTTTCGGGAGGAGGGGAGCCCGCCAGAGCGGCTTCTCGCCGCGGTCGGTCCGTCGATCGGTCCCTGCTGCTACGAGGTGGGGGGGGAGGTGGCGGCGCGGCTGGGGAGCGAGGCGGATCCCCGCCCCGGTCCCCGGGGGCGCCCGCACGTCGACCTCTACCGGGCGGCGAGCGAGCGCCTTCGGTCCGGGGGGCTCGCACCGGAGAAGATCGGGGCGCGCCCGGCGTGCACGTCTTGCCGTTCGGACCGCCTCCACAGCCACAGAGAAAGTGGCGGAAGGGCTGGGCGGAACGAGGCATGGCTCGGGATCCTTCCTCAAGCGGAGGCGGGCAAAGTCCGATAGAAAGACCAGGCGAACCGCGCGCCTCCGCGCGGTCGAAAACCGAGGAGAGGAGAGGGATGCGGATTCGGTCGGACAAGAACGGCGGGGTCGTCGTCGTCGAGCTGGCCGGAGCCCTCGAGGCGGACACGGTGGAAGACTTCAACGGGTTTTTCCAGCGCGGGGAAGGGCGGGGGGAGAGCCGCATCGTTCTCGAGCTCTCCGGTCTCGAGTACATGGACAGCTCCGGCCTCGGCGCGTTCGTCCGCCTGATGAAGGAGGCGAGGAAGCGTGAAGGCGATGTCCTGCTCGTCGGGCCGACGAACGAGGTGAAGAAGGTCCTCGAGCTCACCCGCCTCAACCGGGTCTTCGGTTGCGCGGGGAGTGTCGCGGAGGCGCTCGAGCGTTTCGCGGAGAGGGCGGAAGGGCGGGGCGAAGCGCACTGCTCCCCATGAGCCGCGCGGAGAGGAACCGGATGCCGAACGGCCGGATTCTCGTGGTCGACGACGAGCCCTTCATCCTTCGATCGCTCATGTATCTCTTCGAGCGTGAAGGGTTCGAGGTCTTCTCCGCGATCGACGGAGCCGAGGCGCTGGAGCGCGTTCTCGAACACCGGCCCGGCCTCGTCTTCCTGGACATCATGATGCCGGGGCGAGACGGCTACGAGGTCTGCCGGGCGATCAAGAACGATCCCGAGCTCCGCGACACGCATGTGGTGATGCTCACCGCGAAGGGGCGCGAGGCGGACCGCCGGCGGGGGCTCGCCGCCGGAGCGGACGACTACGTCACCAAGCCGTTTTCCCCCACACGCATCGTCGAGATGGCCCGCGCGATCCTGGGCGCCTCCCCCGCGAAGCCGTAGGACAAGCGGGGAGAGGCACCAATTGCAGTGTCGATTTCCGAACTTGCCACTGGTCCGCGAGTCCTCCTCGGGGTAGAATGTGGTTCGGAGGTCGTTCTCCGATGGGTCGATGGTCGTCTCTTCTTCTGGTTCCGCTCGCGGGTCTCGCCGGTCTCAGCGGTTGCGGAAGGGAGAACCCGGCCGGCCCGGAGCCGCTCCCGATACCCGACGATGTCCTGGCCTTTGTCGAGACAGAGGGACTCCCCATGCAGCGGGAGATCGTCGTCCGCTGGACGCTCCCGGAAGAAGACGTGGCGATCTTCGACGTCCCCTTCGGCCCTCCGCTCGACTGCATCAACGGCTGCTTCTACAGCTTCGGAACCGGCATCAAGAGAGAGGGGAAGATCGGCTGGGTGAAGGTCGACAACTACGCCGCGTGCAAGCTTCCGCCCCTCCGGTTCTACGACCTCGACTCCACCGACACGTTCCTCTTCGGCGAGGAGTTCTGGACGAGGCTCCGCGAACGGAACCGGTACTACTTCCATTCGGTCTTTCAGCGCTGGATGGCGGGGGATCCCGATACGCCTTGCGACGCCCTCCGCCGGATGGTGATCGGCCTCGGCGAGTGGATCGACGACCGCCTCGCGTGGGTCCTCTTGATGGACCCGAGGGTGCGTGCGGACCGCGAGCTCGTCGCGATCCTCGCCGACCTCCCCGTGTTCCGCGGCGACGCCTACGGGAGGGTTCGACAGAGGGCGGAGGTTCTGCTCCGGGGGCCGAAGAACCCGCCCCTCCATCCGGACGAGTACGCGGTCTACGGCGCGCTCGTCGATTCCCTGGTCGACTCGTCCCCCGCGTGGATCAGCGACTCCACGTCTGCGGATCTCGGTCCGGGGGATCCGGACCGGCTCCGCGAGCGCATCCGGTCGGCCTTCCCGGAGCTCGATCCAGACGCCTTCGGCAACCTGCTCCTCTTGTGCGGGCGGCGGAACAAGGTCCTGCCCGAAATCACGAGCAGCCGTCCCGCCATCCTGGTGCAGGCCGACCGGCCTGGCCCGAAGCTTCCCGTCGTGCATCTCTTCTCCCGGGTCGGCTTCTCGCTGGCGTGGCATCAGGCTCTTGTCTGCGTGGAACGGCGGACAGCCGCCGGGGGAGAGCGTTTCTTCGTCTATCTGGATCGACCGGGTCTTCAATGGCGCGTGCGTGAGACCGTCGCGATGTCGGAGCGGTAGCGGGAGGAGGGCATAGCGGTTTCCGCGGTTACTCGGCGAGCGGATGGTCCCTCAATCCGCTCCGTTCGCCTCGAAGCCGGTGGAGGCTACCGTTCGGTTCGGCGCGTGTCCCCGTCTCAGCCGATTCGTTCCCCCAATCTGTAGGTGTCCCCGGTCCGGGTCAACGTCCCCGAAACTCTTTGACCCGCCTCGCGCGCGCGGCTTACGCTTGACCTGCCGTCTCTTCGCGGGGGCGTGCCGCTCCCGATCACCCTCACCCGACGAAGGCCGCCTGCATCGAGGACGGGACGGCGCGGCCCGGACGGAGGGGGACGCTTCGTGCGCGTCGTGATTCAAAGGGTGAGCGAGGCATCGGTGAGCGTGGGGAGCGAGGTCGTCGGATCGATCGGTCCCGGTCTCCTCGTGCTCGGCGCGGTCGCCTCGGACGACACCCCCGAGCGGATCGTGAAGATGGCGGAGAAGGTCGCGAACCTCAGGGTCTTTGCCGGCGAGCGCGGGCACTTCGACCTCTCCGTTAGGGAGCGCGGCGGGGAGATCCTCGCCGTCTCGCAGTTCACGCTCTACGGAGACTGCCGGAAGGGGAGGAGGCCGAGCCTCTCGGCCGCGGCGCCGCCGGAGAGGGCGGAGCCGCTCTTCGGGCGCTTCGTGGAGGAGATCCGCCGAGCCGGAGTCCCGGCGGCGACCGGCCGGTTCGGCGCCCTCATGGAGGTGCGGCTGGTCAACGACGGGCCTGTGACGTTCCTCCTCGACACGTGAGGCGGAGGATGGCGGCGGTCCCACTCGGAGCCCTCTGGCCCCCTCTCCCCGGGCCCCTCGGGCTCGTAAGCTCTTCTCCAAGGAGGGCCGCACTCCTCCGAGCGATCGGCGTCCCCTTCCGCGTGATCCGACCCCGGGAGGGGGCGGAGGGCGCGGGTGCCGGCCCTCCCGAGGAGATCGTCCTTCTCCACGCCGAGGCGAAGGCGCGCTCGGCCGGCGGCGACGGGACCGAGGCGGTCCTCCTCGCAGCGGACACCGTCGTGGTGCGCGAAGGACGGACGCTCGGGAAACCCGGAAGTGAGGTGGAGGCGGGCGAGATGCTCCGGTTCCTCTCCGGGGGACCGCACGATGTGATCACCGGCGTCTACGCACTCGACCGGAGGAGCGGGCGCGCCTCGCGTGGGATCGAGTCGACCCGTGTCGTCTTTCGATCGCTGAGCGCGGAGGAGATCGACAGCTATGTGGCGACAGGCGAGCCGGCCGACAAGGCGGGGGCCTACGGCGTGCAGGGGATCGGCGGGCTTCTCGTCGCCCGCATCGAGGGGTGCTACTTCAACGTCGTCGGCCTCCCCCTCGTCCGGGCCGCGGCGGTGCTTCGCGAGCTTCTCGAAGGAGGGGAAGCATGATGGAGGTGCGAACGATTCCTCTCGAGCTCACCACTTCGGACCGGGACGACATCGTCGACATCACCGGCGAGGTGGCGCGCGCCCTCGAGGAGAGCGGGCTCGAGGCGGGGACGGCGACCGTGTTCGTCCCCGGGTCGACCGTTGCGGTGACGACGATCGAGCACGAACCGGGGGTGATCGCGGACCTTCGCGATGCGATCGAGCGCGCCGTGCCGCGCGGCATCCCCTACGCCCACGACGCCGCCTGGGGGGACGGGAACGGACACTCCCACGTGCGCGCCGCCTGGATCGGCCCGAGCCTCGCGGTCCCCTTCGAGGGGGGGCGGCTCCTCCTCGGGACGTGGCAGCAGATCGTCTTCTGCGATTTCGACAACCGCGCGAGGAAGCGGCGCCTGATCGTTCAGATCATGGGAGTACGGGCATGAAGCTTCCGGGAACGGTCGCCTGGACCGGGCGGGGGATCCGTATCCTCGATCAGACCCTTCTGCCCGGGGAGGTCCGCTACCTGGACCTCGCCACCCTCGAGGAGGCCGAAGAGGCGATCCGCTCGCTTCGTGTGCGGGGTGCGCCCGCGCTCGGAGTGACGGCGGGGTACGCGCTCGCTCTGGCGGTCCGGGCGGAGGGGCCTGGAGACCGGGAGGCGTTCCTGGCTGCGCTTTCGAGAGCGCGGGAGAGGCTTGGAAGGGCCCGGCCGACCGCGGTGAACCTCGAGTGGGCGCTCGCGCGCTGCGAGGGTCGCGTGAGGAGGGAGGCGGAGAAGGATGTCCGGGGTCTTCACGAGGCTCTCCTCGACGAGGCGAACCGGATCGCGGAGGAGGACCGCCTTCTCTGCGAGCGGATCGGGGAGGCGGGCGTGTCGCTCGTGCCGGAGAACGGCGCGGTGCTCACCCACTGCAACGCGGGAGCCCTGGCGACGGCGGGGATCGGAACCGCCCTCGCGCCCCTCTACCTGGCGTGGGAGCGGGGGAAGCGCTTCGAGGTCTTCGCGGGCGAGACGAGGCCGCTCCTTCAGGGGGCCCGCCTCACCGCCTGGGAGCTCGGCGCCGCGGGCATTCCGGTCACGATCCTCTGCGAGGGAGCGGCGGCCGGGCTCCTCGCGTCCGGGCGGGTCGGCCTCGTGATCGTGGGGGCGGACCGGATCGCGGCGAACGGGGACACGGCGAACAAGGTCGGCACGTACGGGCTCGCCCTGGCCGCCGACGCTCACGGGGTCCCGTTCTACGTCGCCGCCCCCTTCTCCACGTTCGACACGAGCCTCCCGGACGGGAGGTCGATCCCCATCGAGCTCAGGTCCGAGGCGGAGGTGACCCGCGGGGCCGCCCCGGCGGGAGCCCGCGCCTGGAACCCGGCCTTCGACGTCACGCCGGCCCGCCTCATCAGCGGCTTCGTCACCGATCGTGGGATCATCGCTCCCCCCTTCCCGCCGGGGCTGCCCGGCCCGGCGTAGGGCGTTGATTTCACGTTGACAAAGCGCCGGAATGGCCTAAACTATGAGTTTTAGCTGGGGAAACGCGCCGGAAGCGCGCGATGCAACGGGAGGATAGGGCCTTGCGGACCAAGATGTTCCGCCGGGGGGACGTGCCCCGGCGCTGGTTTGTGATCAACGCGGACGGGGTGGTTCTCGGCCGCCTCGCTTCCGCGGTCGCTTTCCGGCTTCGCGGGAAGCACACCCCCTTCTTCACGCCGCACGACGACGTGGGGGACTTCGTGATCGTCGTGAACGCCTCGAAGGTGCGCACGACGGGGAGGAAGGCGGAGCAGAAGAGCTACCACAGCCACTCCGGCTACTACGGCGGATCGAAGCAGGTCTCCTTCCTCGCCCGGATGGAGAAGCACCCGGAGTGGGTCGTACAGAAGGCGGTGCGCGGCATGCTGCCGAAGAACCGGCTCGGGCGCAGGCTTCTGAAGAAGCTCCACGTGTACCGGGGGCCGGATCATCCGCACCGGGCTCAGGTTCCCGAGACCTTTACCCTGTGAACAACCACGCGAGGGGGGGTGAGAGAAGACATTGGACAAACGCACGATGATCGACGCGACCGGGCGACGGAAGACCGCCACGGCGCGAGTCCGGATCGTTCCCGGTGACGGAAAGAGGACGGTGAACGGGCGGCCGATGGCGGAGTACTTCCCCCGCCACGGGCACCAGAGGATCGTCGAGGAATCCTTCGAGGCGGTCGGTTCGGAGAAGCGCTTCGACCTGATCGCCACGGTGAAGGGGGGCGGTCCAACCGGACAGGCCGGCGCGATCCGGCTCGGAGTCGCGCGGGCACTCGTCCGTTTCGACCCGTCCGCCAGGAAGTCGCTCCGGGTCGCGGGGCTCCTCACCAGGGACCCGCGGGAGGTGGAGCGGAAGAAGTACGGGCTCGCCGGCGCGAGAAAGCGCTTCCAGTTCTCGAAGCGCTAGAAGCCGGGGAGAGAATTCACACGCCGCCGGAT
This sequence comes from Candidatus Eiseniibacteriota bacterium, assembly GCA_043818685.1. Classification (GTDB taxonomy): domain Bacteria; phylum Orphanbacterota; class Orphanbacteria; order Orphanbacterales; family Orphanbacteraceae; genus VGIW01. The sequence goes on along the minus strand of JBDRFQ010000421.1, from coordinate 7,105 downwards.
TCCCCGTCCGGTTCCCCACGCGGGCGACGGGGGAGAGGAGGGCGGCGGAGGCTCAAACCGAACGGAGGTCGTTGAACCCTTGACCGAACTCACACTCAAGGAGCTGCTGGAAGCGGGAGTCCACTTCGGCCACCAGACGAGCCGGTGGAACCCCAAGATGAAGCCCTTCATCTTCATCGAACGGAACGGAATCTACATCCTCGATCTTCAGAAGACCCTCGTCTGCGTGAAGGACGCGTGCACCGCGGTGGAGCGCGTGATCCGCTCCGGGCGAACCGTGCTCTTCGTCGGGACGAAACGTCAGGCGAAGGACGTCATCGCGGAGGAGGCCCGGCGCTGCGGCATGTACTACGTGAACGAGCGCTGGTTCGGCGGTCTTCTCACGAACTTCCAGACCATCCGCAGACGCGCGGACTACTACGAGGAGCTCGTGCGCATGCGGGAGGAGGGGAAGTTCGCGGTCTTCTCCAAGAAGGAAGCCCTCGGCCTCGAGAAGCGCGCGCAGAAGCTGGAGAAGGTCCTCCTCGGCGTCGTCGAGATGCGCGAGCTGCCCGGGCTCGTGTTTGTGGTCGACACGAAGAAGGAACACCTCGCCGTGAGGGAAGCGAACCGGCTCGGAATCCCGGTGGTGGGGATCGTGGACACGAACTCGGATCCCGATCCGATCGACTACCCCATCCCCGCGAACGACGACGCGATCCGCTCGATCCGTCTGATGAGCCAGCGGATCGCGGACACGGTCCTCGAGTCCCGTCAGCACATCGACAAGGAGCGCGAGGCGGCTCCCCGCGAGTCGCCGCGGAACGCGGGCGAGACGGCACGCCACGCGGAAGCGGGCTAGCGCTCCGCCCCCGCGGCATTCGATCTCTCGACGGAAGGGAAACTCATATGAACATAAGCGCCGGACAGGTCAAGGAGCTCCGCGAGCGAACCGGGGCGGGCATGATGGACTGCAAGAAAGCCCTGATGGAAAAGGGCGGAGACATGGAGAAGGCGATCGAGCACCTCCGGAAGATCGGGGCGGCGGTCGCGGCGAAGAAGGAGGGGCGCGCGACCAAGGACGGGCTGGTTTTCTCATACATCCATCCGGGCGGCAGGCTCGGAGTGCTTGTCGAGGTGAACTGCGAGACGGACTTCGTCGCACGCACCGGGGACTTCCAGAGCTTCGTGAAGGACATCGCCATGCACATCGCCGCCTCGTCGCCGATCGCGGTGAGGCGGGAAGACGTCTCTCCCGATCTGATCGCCAAGGAGAAGGAGATCTACGAGGCGCAGGCTTCCGCGTCGGGGAAGCCTCCGGCGGTGTGCGCGAAGATGGTCGAGGGAAGGCTGGAGAAGTTCTTCCAGGAGCAGGTGCTCCTCGAGCAGCCCTTCATCCGGGATCCGAAGGTGAAGGTGCAGGACCTCGTCACCGGCATGATCGCGAAGGTGGGCGAGAACATCGGCGTTCGCCGGTTCGCCCGGTTCGGGCTCGGCGAGGGATAGGGGAGAGGCGTTGGCCGGACCGTATCGCAGGGTTCTCCTCAAGCTCTCCGGCGAGATGCTCGCGGGCCCGTCTCGGGCGGGCATCGATCGCGAGACCCTCGACTGGCTCGTCGGGCAGCTTCTGGCCGTGCACGGTTCAGGGGTCGACCTCGGCATCGTGATCGGCGGCGGGAACATCTACCGGGGGGTGAGGGGGACGGACGAGGGGATGGACCGCGGGAGCGCGGACTACATGGGGATGCTCGCGACGATCATCAACGCTCTCGCTCTTCAGGACGCGCTCGAGCGCGCCGGCATCGACACGAGGGTGATGACCGCCATACGGGTCGACGCCCTCGCCGAGCCCTACATACGACGAAGGGCGATCCGGCATCTCGAGAAGCGGAGACTGGTGATCCTGGCCGGCGGGACGGGAAACCCGTTCTTCACCACGGACACCGCGGCGGCTCTCCGGGCCGCGGAGCTCCGGGCGGAGGTTCTGGCGAAGGCGACCCGCGTCGAGGGGATCTACAGCGCGGACCCGGAAAAGACCCCGGGGGCCAAGCTTTTTAAAACAATCAGTTATCGGGAGTTCCTCAACCAAAATCTCAAGGTCATGGACGCGACGGCGGTCACGCTGTGCAGGGAGAACGCCATTCCGATTGTGGTCTTCCATTTTGAGAAGGACAACCTGGTCCGCCTCCTCGGCGGGGGGGAGGTCGGCACCACGGTGAAGGAGGCGGTCTGAATGGTGCAGGACATTTTGCGGGAGACTGAGGATAGGATGAAGAAGGCGGGGGAGGCGGTCGGTCGGGAGCTCGCTGGGATCCGCACGGGGAAGGCGAATCCGGCCCTCCTCGACGCGGTGAAGGTGGAGTACTACGGGACTCCGACTCCGCTCAGGCAGCTGGCGAACATCGCCGCGCCGGAGCCCCGGCTGATAGTCGTGCAGCCCTTCGACAAGAGGACGATCGGCGACATCGAGAAGGCGATCCTCAAGTCGTCGCTCGGCCTGAACCCGTCGAACGACGGCAACCTGATCCGCATTCCGATCCCCCAGCTCACCGAGGAGAGGCGGCGCGAGCTCACCAAGATCGTCAGGAAGATGGGCGAGAGCGGAAAGGTCGCGGTTCGCAACATCCGACGGGACGCGAACGACAGGCTGAAGAAGCAGGAGAAGGACGGGGAGATCCCCGAGGACCAGGGGAAGAAGCAGCACGACAAGGTCCAGGAGATCACGGACAAGCAGGTCGAGGAAATCGACAAGATGATCGAGCGGAAAGAGAAGGAGGTCATGGAGGTCTGACCTCCCCCTTCTCCTGCCGCGGGCGGGACGCGCATTGACCGAGAAGGCCGAGCCGCGCGAGCGGCTCAAACAACAGATCCTCTCCCGCGGGAACCTGCCGCGCCATGTGGCGATCATCATGGACGGCAACGGCAGGTGGGCGAAGGAGAGGGGGCTTCCCCGAATCGCGGGGCACCGGGCCGCGGTGGAATCCGTTCGGGACGTGGTGCGGGGGGCCGGGGCGATCGGGATCGAGGTGCTCAGCCTCTTCACCTTCTCGATCGAGAACTGGAACCGGCCGCGCGAGGAGGTCGACGCGCTAATGCTCCTCCTCCAGCACACGCTCCCGGCTGAGGTGCCGGAGCTCGACCGGAACCGGGTCCGCCTGCACGCGGTGGGGCGCCTCGGCGATCTCCCCCGGCGGGTGAGGGAGGCGCTTGACGGGGCGTGCGGCGCGCTCGCGAAGAACGACGGCCTCAACCTCGTGCTCGCGCTGTCCTACGGGGGGCAGGCGGAGCTCGTCGACGCCGCTGCGGCGCTCGCCCGGGACGTGGAGGCGGGGGTGCTTCGGGCGGAGGAGATCGACGCGGACCGCTTCCGCGAAAAGCTTTATACCCATCCCTTCCCCGAGCCGGACCTCCTGATCCGGACGAGCGGGGAGCATCGAATCTCCAATTTCTTTCTCTGGCAGGTCGCCTACTCCGAGCTCTGTTTCACGCCTGTCTACTGGCCGGATTTCCGGGCGGAGCATTTGTACGGTGCCATTCGCGAATACCAGGAACGGGAGCGGCGCTTCGGCGGGGTCACGCCCGGGGCGAGAAGGGGGTAGAGGCGCCGGGGCGCTCCGCTACCGCCTCCTGTCGGCGGCCCTGTTCCTCCCTCCCTTCGTGCTCATCACGCGAACGGGCTCCGTTCCTTTCGCGCTCCTCATCGGCGCGGTCGCGCTTCTCGCGACGTGGGAGATCTACCGGCTCCTCGGATCGCGCGGAATCGGTCATCTCCTCCCGCTCGGGCTCGTCTCCTCGGGGATCCTGATCGCCCTTCTCTATCTCGGGCGGCTGGACCGCGTGTTCCTCTTCGTGTCCGTCTTCTTCGCGATCGCGCTCCTCTCGCTCATCCTCCGCAAGGGGATCTCTCCCTTCGCGAACGCGGCCGGCGCTTCGTTCGTTCTGCTCTACGCGTCCGTTCTCCCCGGCTTCATCGTTCTCCTCCGAGAGCTTCCGCGGACGGCGGGGGACGGGAGCGGATACGCCGGAGGGAGCGGCTTCGTCTTTCTCCTCTTCCTTTCGGTGTGGGGGTGCGACACGGGCGCCTACACGGTCGGCCGGCTCGCCGGGAGGCACCTGCTTGCCCCGGCGATCAGCCCGAAGAAGACGGTGGAGGGGGCGGTCGGGGGGCTCCTCTTCGCGGTCGCGGGCGCCTTCGCCGCCCGCGCGTGGCTCGTCGAGGGCCTCCGCCCGGGGGACGCGGTTCTCATCGGGCTTCTCGCCGGGGCGCTCGCTCAGGCGGGGGACCTCGTCGAGTCCCTCCTGAAGCGTGAGGCGGCGGTCAAGGACTCTGGCCCGCTCATCCCCGGCCACGGGGGAGTTCTCGACCGCTTCGACAGCGTCTTTCTCGCGGCGCCCTTCGTCTATTTCTATCTGCGCGCCGCTCTCTTCGAGGGAATGTAGACATGGCGGCCGCCCGCATCGTCCTTCTCGGCTCGACCGGGTCGATCGGAAGAAACGTCCTACGAGTGGTGGACGAGTTTCCCGAGCGGTTCCGGATCGCGGGGCTCGCGGCCGGCCGCGACGCGGAGGCGCTGGGAGAGCAGATTCTCCGCTACCGCCCGGAGTGCGCGGCGCTCGCCGACGAGGGGGGAGCCGGGCCCCTCGCCGCGCGCGCGGGCGTTCCGGTTCTCGGGGGGGCCGGGGGCCTTCTCGAACTCCTCGAGCGGACAGGGGGTGAGATCCTCGTCAACGCGGTCGTGGGGGCCGCCGGCCTCCGCCCGACCCTTGAAGGGATCGGGCGCTTTCGGAGGATCTGCCTGGCGAACAAGGAGAGCCTCGTTGCGGCCGGCGGAATCGTGATGAGGCGGGCGCGGGAGGCGGGAACGGAGATTCTCCCGATCGACAGCGAGCACGCGGCTCTTCACCAGTGTCTCGCCGGGCGGGGAACCGCCGGGGTCCGCCGGCTTGTTCTCACCGCATCGGGCGGTCCCTTCCGGACGCTCCGGATGGAAGAGCTGGAACGAGTAAGGGTGGAGGACGCGCTCGCGCATCCGACATGGGTGATGGGGAGGAAGATCACGATCGACTCGGCGACGCTGATGAACAAGGGGCTCGAGGTGATCGAGGCGATGCACCTCTTCGGGCTGCCCCCCTCGCGGATCGACGTGGTCGTCCACCCGCAGAGCGTGGTCCATTCGCTCGTCGAGTTCGACGACCGGTCGTACCTGGCGCAGCTCGGCGAGACGGACATGAGGCAGTCGATCCGATACGCCCTTTCGTATCCGGAGAGGCTTCCGGTGAAGGAGGAGTACGACCTCGCCGGGTGCGTGCCCCTGACGTTCGAGCACCCCGACCCGGAGCGCTTCCCCTGTCTCGGGCTCGCGTACGCCGCGGCGGAGAGAGGGGGGACCGCTCCCACGGTCCTGAACGCGGCGAACGAGGTCGCCGTGGCAGCGTTTCTCTCCCGGGCGATCGGGTTCCGCGAGATTCCGGCGCTGATCGAGGAGACGCTCGGCCGTCTCGCGGTGAAGAGCGATCCCTCGGAGGAGGACGTCTTCGAGGCGGACGGGTCCGCGCGCCGGGAGGCGAGGTCGCTCCTCGAGAAGAGGACGGGGAGGGGGCGGGGCGCAAGGCCCGGGGACACGAGCGGGAACGCGAGGAGAACATCATGCTGACATCGATCGCCGCTCCCATCTTCGTGATCGGAGTGCTCATCTTCGTTCACGAGCTCGGCCACTTCCTCGCGGCGAAAAGGGCCGGGATCCGGGTCGAGGCGTTCTCCATCGGATTCGGGCCGGCCATCTTCGCCCTCACCCGCGGCGAGACGGTCTACAAGGTCTCCTGGATCCCCTTCGGGGGGTACGTGAAGATGTCCGGGGAGGAGCCGGTGGAATCGGAGGAGGGGGGCGACGAGCCGTGGCGCTTCCACCGGAAGAGCGTGGCGGCTCGGGCCGGCGTGATTCTCGCGGGCCCCGCCGCGAACGTCCTTCTCGCCGTGATCACGTATGCCCTGATCTTCAGCTGCTACGGCATCGAGCGGATCGGATCGACACGGGTCGGACAGGTGCTTCCGGACGCGCCGGCGGGCCGCGCCGGCCTCCTGCCGGGGGACACGGTCCTCGCGGTCGGAGGAAAGGACGTGAGCGAGTGGGAGGAGATCGGGCGCGCGTTCCGCGTGGGAGACGAATCGGTCTCCCTGACGGTCAGGCGGGCGGGCGAGGAGGTCCGGCTCACCATCTCCGCGGAGGAGGGAGAGCCCCTCGGTTTCGGTCCCGATCTCGAGGCGGTCGTCGGGGAGGTCCTTCCGGGAGGGCCCGCGGAGAAGGCGGGTCTCCGCCGGGGGGACCGGATCCTCTCGATCAACGGGAGAAGCATCGACGGATGGTTCGGGCTTCAAGAGACGGTCTCCTCGATGCCGGGAGAGAAGGTCGCGATCCGCCTCGAGAGGGAGGGGAGGGTCGTCGAGAAGGAAGCGCTTCTCGACGAGGTCGAGGAGATGGACGCGGAGGGGAACGCGCGCGCGGTCGGCCGCCTCCAGATCACACTCCTTCAGGAGCGGGTCAGGATCGGTCCGGCGGAGGCGCTCGCCGAGGCGGTGCGCCAGACCGTGTGGGTGATGCGAAACGTGATCGTCTTCCTCCGGGTGCTCGTCTCGGGGGGCGTGAGCGCGGACATGGTCGGCGGGCCGGTCTCGATCTTCCAGATGTCGGGGGAGACCGCGCGGAGGGGCTTCGACACGCTGCTCGCGCTCCTCGCCTTCTTGTCGGTCGAGCTCGGGATGCTGAACCTCTTGCCGATTCCGATCCTCGACGGCGGGCAGATGGTCTTCATCGGAATCGAAGCGGTCCGGAGAAGGCCGATCTCGATCGAGAAGCGCGCCGTGCTCCAGCAGATCGGCCTGATCTTCATCCTGCTGGTGATGGTGACGGTCACCGTCTTCGACGTGGGACGTCTTCTGCGGTAGCCCGCGGCGGCGGCGGAAGCCCGCGAGGAGCCGGGGTCAGGGGAGGCTCCCGGCGAGGGAATCGAGGAAAGCGCGCCAGGAGCTCGGGTCGGCGACCATGCTCTCGGCGATGAGGGATTCGCCGCGGGCCGGTCCCCCGAACGACTCGATCCGGTTTCGAAGGGCGAGGCGCTCCTCCTCGGT